>JAFDWG010000170.1 GCA_018268605.1 Actinomycetota bacterium
CCGGGAGTTGTTCACGGGACCCTCACGTCCTGGGCGTCTCATCGCGGTCACAGCCGGCCAGGACCTCCATCAGACGCCAAGGACCGACATAGGACTGCCGGGGCGGCCGCGGAGTCCCGCCGCGAGCGGCTAGTCGAACTTGCCCGCTCGGAGGTCGTCGCGGAGCTCGGAGCGGCGGATCTTGCCGCTGATCGTCTTCGGCAACTCGTCGACGAAGTGGATCTCGCGGGGGTACTTGTAGGGGGCGGTGAGATTCTTGGCGAAGTCTTGAAGCTCCTTGGCCAGCTTCGGGCTGCCCTTCTGGCCCGCGGCGAGGATGACGAAGGCGCAGACGATCTGGGTGCGCTCCGGGTCGTCCTTGCCGACCACGGCGGCCTCCATCACCGCCTCGTGCTCGACCAGGGCCGACTCGACCTCGAAGGGGCCGATCCGGTAGGCGGCGGAGGTGATCACGTCGTCGTCGCGGCCCTCGAACCAGAGGTAGCCGTCGCCGTCGCGCCAGGCTTTGTCGCCCGAGTAGTAGAGGCCGTTGCGGAACGACCTCGCGGTGGCGGCGTCGTCGCCGACGTATTCGTCGAAGAGGCCGACCGGGCGGGCGCCGTCGAGGCGGACCGCGATGTTGCCGACCGTGTCGTCCTCGCAGCGGACGCCCTCCTCGTCGAAGACGTCGACGTCCCAGCCCGGCACCGGCTTGCCCATCGAGCCCGGCCGCACCGGCAGGCAGCGGTAGTTGGCGACCATCGCGACCGTCTCCGACTGGCCGTAGCCGTCGTAGACCGTGAGGCCGCCGGTGCCGTCGCTCCAGGCGCGGATCACCTCCGGGTTCAGCGGCTCCCCGGCGCTGGTGCAGTGACGCAGGCTGGAGAGGTCGTGCTTGGAGAAGTCGCCCTGGACGAGCAGCCGGTAGAGGGTCGGCGGAGCGCAGAACGAGGTGATGTCGGCGCCCGCGACGATCCCGAGGACCGTGTCGGCGTCGGGCTTGCCGAGCGCCACCTGGACCACGGTCGCCCGCTCGTGCCACTGGCCGAAGAGCCCTCCCCAGGCCGCCTTCGCCCAACCGGTGTCCGACACCGTCCAGTGGCGGTCGCCCTGGCGCAGGTCGTGCCAGAAGCGCGCCGTGGTCGTATGGCCCATGCCATAGGAGCAGGGCTGCTGCACCATCTTCGGGTAGCTGACCGTGCCGCTGGTGAAGAAGACGATCATCGGATCGGTGGCCTTCGTGGGCTCGGTGGGCGTCTCGCCGTCCCCGGCGGCGTCGAGCATCGCGTCGATGTCCTCCCAGCCCTCGTCCGCGCCTCCCCAGGCGATCTTCAGGCGAAGGCCGTCGAGCTCTCCGGCGGCGTCGAGGCGCTCGGCACCGCTCGCGTCGGTGATCGCTGCGACCGCGCCGGAGGCCCCGATCCGGTAGTCGATGTCGCGCGGCGTCAGCATGTTCGGGCCGGGCATCACCACCGCGCCGAGCCGGATCGCACCGAGCATCGCCGTGTACCAGGCGGGGACGCGCGGCAGCATGATGAAGACCCGGTCGCCCTTGCCGATCCCGGCGTCGGAGAGCGCCCGCGCGGCACGGCGCGATTCCCGCGCGAGGTCGGCGACGGACTGTTCGGCGACCACGCCGCCCTCCCCGTCGAGGGAGACGAGCGCGAGGCCGTCGGGCGCCTCGGTCGCCCAGCTCTCGACGATGTCGAGCACCGGGTTGAAGGTCTCCGGTACCTCCAGACGGAAGCTCGCGCTCTCGGCGTCGTAGTCCTTGATCCGCGGCTCGGCGTCACGACCCGGCAGTGCGCTCATCTCGGTCCCTCCTCTTGATGGGCCTTCCCTGGCGCCCTTTCAAGGACAGCGTAAAGATGAGTCCGATGAGATCGATCCTCAAGTCCGAGCCGGCCCGCTTCCCCGGCCTCGTCGCCTACGAGGACTACGCGCGCCTGGCCGAGGAGGGTCGCCTGGGGCAACGCATGGACCAGTTCGTCGAGCGGAGCGCTCAGCCGGCCATCGCGCGGCTGATCACCACGCGCTGGATCTCCTGGGTGCCCTCGTAGATCTGGGTGATCTTGGCGTCCCGCATCATCCGCTCGACCGGGTACTCGTTGACGTAGCCGTAGCCGCCGAGGATCTGCACCGCCTCGACCGTCACCCGCATCGCGTTGTCGCCGCAGATCAGCTTCGCCATCGAGGTGTACTTGGGCAGGTCGGCCGGGCGCGGCTTGCGGTCGGCCATCGCGCAGGCCTTGTAGAGGAGCTCGCGCGCGGCGGCGGTGCCCGCCTCCATGTCGGCGAGCTTGAACTGGATCCCCTGCAGGGCGTTGATCGGCTTGCCGAAGGCGATCCGCTCCTTCGCGTAGTCGTTGGCGAAGTCGGTCGCACCCTGGGCGATGCCGACCGCCTGGGCGGCGGCGCCGAGCCGCGTGCGCTCGAGCGTGGCGAGTGCAATCGGTAGGCCGTTGCCGATCTCGCCGATCACGTTCTCCTCGGGCACCCGCACGTCGGTGAACGACGGCGAGCCGGTCGGCGAGCCCTTGATCCCGAGCTTGTGCTCGAGCGCGCCCGCGTCGAAGCCCTCCCGGTCCTTCTCGACCACGAAGGCCGAGGTGCGGCGGTTCTCGCGGTCGGTGGAGGCGAAGACGCAGTAGAAGTCGGCCTGACCGGCGTTGGTGATCCAGGCCTTCTGGCCGTTGATCACCCACTCGTCGCCGTCCTTGACCGCGGTGGTCCGCATCGCCGCCGGATCCGATCCCGCCTCGGGCTCCGACAGGGCGAAGGCCGGGGACCACTCGCCCGTCGCGCACTTCGGCAGGAAGCGCTGTTTGAGCTCGTCGGAGCCGAAGAGCTGGATCGGCAGCGTGCCGAGCTCCTGGATCATCAGGATCAGCGCCGAGGACGCGCACGCCTTGGCGATCTCCTCGACCCCGATCTGCAGCATCAGCGTGCCCGTCCCGGTCCCGCCGTACTCCTCGTCGAACGGCAGGCCGAGGATGTCCTGCTCGCCGAGGATCGTGCGGATGTCGTGCGGGTATTCGGCGTTGCGGTCGATGTCGGCGGCCCGCGGGGCGATCTTCTCGGTCGCGATCTGGCGAATCGTTTCCCGGAAATCGACCATCTCCTGCGGGATGTCGTACAGCCCCGTACCTACATCTACGTCACTCATTCAGCGTTCCCCCATGGATATTCGCGACCTTCAGATAGTAGGAATACAACCTATCGCTGAGGCTGGCTCATGCCGCCTCAGGGTCTTCTCGGAAATTTGCTGAAGTCGGGGCGGCGCTTTTCCTTGTAGGCCTCGCGGCCCTCCTTCGCCTCGTCGGCGCCGTAGAAGAGGAGGTTCGCGTCGTGGGCCAGCTGCTGGATCCCGGCGTAGCCGTCCTCGTGCGCGTTGAAGCTGGCCTTCACCAGGCGCAGCGCGAACGGCGACAGCGCCAGCATCTCCCGACACCAGCCCACGGTCTCCACCTCGAGGTCGGCGAGCGGCACGACGGTGTTGATCAGCCCCATGTCGAGCGCTTCCTGGGCGTCGTACTGGCGCGTCAGCATCCAGAACTCCTTCGCCTTCTTCGGCCCGACCAGGTCGCGCAGGATCGAGGCGCCGAAGCCGCCGTCCCAGGACCCGACCCGCGGGCCGGTCTGGCCGAAGCGGGCGTTGTCGGCGGCGATCGTCAGGTCGCAGCAGACGTGCAGCACGTGCCCGCCGCCGACCGCGTATCCGGCGACCATCGCGATGATCGGCTTCGGTAGGCGCCGCATCTGCACCTGCAGGTCGGTGACGTGGAAACGACCCACCGCGCCCGCCTCGGACTGGTAGCCGGTGTCGCCGCGCACGTTCTGGTCCCCGCCCGAGCAGAACGCGAGGTCGCCTTCGCCGGTGAAGATGATGACGCCGACCTCGAGGTCCTCGCGGGCCATCTCGAACGCCTTCATCAGCTCGACGATCGTCTGCGGTCGGAACGCGTTGCGGACCTGCGGCCGGGTGATCGTGATCTTCGCGATCCCCTCCGCGGTCTCGTAGCGGATGTCCTCGAAATCGCCGGGGCCCCCGACCCACGCGGCGCCGGGACGTTGCGCGCTCTCCGCCGGATCGCCCGCCATCACGGTTCCTCCGGGGTCAGCTCGAGCCTGCCGGTGTTCGTCGTCGCCACCGTCCAGTGGATTTTGTAGACGGCGACGTCCGGCTGCATCTGATTCAGCGTCCCCGTGACGATCACCCTCCCGGTGCCCGCGCGCGGCCCCGCCTTGTTGATCGACACCTTGATCGCCGTAGCGCTCCAGTCGGAGACCTTGCCCTTCAGGCTCACGCTCTTGCGGGCAAAGGGCAGCTTGCCCGGGACCAACGGCACGGTGAGGCGGTTGTGGTCGACCGCGGCGCGGTCGTCACCAAGGGCGAAAGTTCTGGTTCTCAAGGATTCCTCCGGGGCTTTGGGCATCGCGAGGTTATCGGGCCGAAGGCGCGGCCCCGGGGCTCCCGGAGCGCTCTCAATCGTCGAAGTCCCCGGCGCCCGCACGCAGCGTCCGCAGGGTGGCCGAGAGGTCGTCGAGCTGCCCGGTGGCGAGCGGCTCGGTGCCGAAGCTGGAGGCGTTCAGGACC
>JAFDWG010000171.1 GCA_018268605.1 Actinomycetota bacterium
CCACACGAGATCCACCTCCCCGGCGGCGACTGCACCACCGAGATCTTCCAGTAGGAGGAGACGATGCCCGGCTTCCTCACCGACTGGGAGCTCGACGGGACGCTCGGGCTGATCTTCTCCGCGATGACCCTCGGGATCGGCGTCCTCTACCTCATCGCCGCCGAGATCGGTCGGCGGCGCGACCGCCGCGGCAGGCGCTGGCCACTCGTCCGCACCGCCTCCTTCGTCGGCGGGCTGGCGGTCCTGCTGATCGCCACCGACTCGGGGATCGGCGTCGAAGCCGATGACCACCTGACCGCCCACATGGTCGAGCACATGCTGATCTGGCTCGCGGCCGCGCCGCTCCTGGTCGCCGGGGCGCCGATGCGGCTCGCCCTCTACGCCTTCGGTCGACGCGGCAGGCGGCGGCTCTCGGCGATGCTCCATTCGGCCGCGCTCGTCGCGCTCACCGGCCCGGTCCTGTCGACGTTCGTCTTCTCGGCCGTGGTCGTGATCAGCCACCTTCCCGGCGTCTACGACCTGACCCTCGAAGACGAGCCGGCCCACGTCGCCGAGCACGCCGTCTACCTGCTCACCGCCTGCCTGGTGTGGGCGCCACTGATCGGCGCCGATCCCCTCCCCCACCGCCCGCGCGCGAGCGCCCGCTGCCTCTGCGTGCTCGCCTGCATGGTGCCGATGGCGGCGATCTCGATCTGGATGCTGGCCGCGGGATCGCCTCTTTACGAGCCCTACGAAGCGGCGCTCGGCGCGAGCGCGGCCGCCGCCGACCAACGGCTCGCCGGAGCGATCATGCTCGCCGCCGCCCTCCCGGCCTTGGCGATCGCCCTGTGGATGCCGACCTGGAAGCTCTTGACCCTCTCCATCGATCTGACCGTCAAAAGCAAGGAAGGGAGACCCGAATGGGGTCGATAGACGAGGCCGACTACTTCGACGCTCGCGAGGAGCAGCTGTTGGTCAAGCTCCAACGCGAGCACGGCCTCTCTCGGCGACAGCTCTTGAAACTCGGGGCCAGGGGCGCGTTGGCGCTCGCCGCGGGGGGAAGCTTCCTGCGCTCGCCGGTGGCCTCCGCATTCCAACAACCCAGCGGCATCGTCAAGAAGCTGCCCGAAGAATGGTTCGAACGGCTGGGGACCAATGCCGAGATGAAGTGGCAGGCGATGGCCGACGAGGGATACCTCACGCCGGTCGAGAAGTTCTTCGTCCGCAACCACACGGCGACCGAGATCATCGACCCGCTGCGGTGGCGACTCGGCGTCTTCGGCAGCGGGCTGAAGGACCCGACCGGGCGCTCTTTCAGCCTCCGCGACCTTCGCCGGATGCCCTCGGAGACGCAGGTCCACTTCATGGAGTGCGCGGGCAACGGCCGCAGCTTCTTCGGTTCGCAACAGGGGACCCCGGCGCCCGGGTCGCAGTGGAAGCTGGGCGCCGTCGGCGTTGCCGAATGGCGTGGCGTCCCGCTGCGGGAGGTGCTCGAACGCGCCGGGGTGAAGTCGAGCGCCGTCGACGTGATGCCACAGGGTCTCGACGCGGAAGTGATCACCAAAGGGGTGAACGAAGGCCATGTCCGCCGGCCGCTGCCCCTCGCCAAGGCGCTCGACGACGCGCTGCTCGCCTACGAGATGAACGGCGAGATGCTACAGCCCGATCACGGGATGCCCCTGCGATTGATCGTGCCGGGCTGGGTCGGGGTCGCGAGCATCAAGTGGCTGGGCCAGATCGAAGTCGCGGACGTCCCCCTCTACTCGCCCTGGAACACCACCCAGTACCGGATGATCGGCCCCGAATACCCGCCGGACTCCCCGCCGCTCACCCGCCAGCGGGTCAAGAGCGCCTTCGAGCTGCCCGTCCCGGCCGCGCTTCCGGGCGGGAAGACCCTTCGGCTCCACGGCCGCTCCTGGTCGGGAAACGGCAGCATCAAGCGGGTCGAGGTCTATCCCGAGGCGGTCTCGACCCCGCCTTCCGGGCCGGTCTATGCGACCGCCCCCGCGGCGGCCACACCGGTCCGTGGGGCCAAGCGGCCCACGCCCCAAGGCTGGCATCCCGCCCTCCTCGAAGAACCTAACCCCCGCCAGGCCTGGGTACGCTGGAGCTTCGACTGGCGACCCCCAGGCCCCGGCAACTATCAGCTCCGTGCACGGGCCACCGACCAGACCGGCCAGAGACAGCCTGAAGCCGTGCCGTTCAACAACAATGGCTACCTCTTCTGGGCGACGGTCCGACACTCCGTCACGGTCGGTTGAGAGATGCGACCCTCGGGGCCGGGGTAGCGTTTTGCCTCGCTCTGCTGACGACGCCGGTGGGCGTGTCCGGTGCGGTCTTCCTCGTTCCTTTCCAGATCAGCGTCGTCCACACGCCGAGCCCGGCGGTGACGCCCACCAATCTGATCTACAACCTGATCGCGATCCCCGGCGCGCTCCTCCGCTTCCGTGGCGAAGGGCGGCTGGGAGGGCCGTTGATGGCCCTCCTGATCTTCGGCACTCTTCCCGGCGTCGTCGGTGGAGCCCTGATCCGCGTGTTCCTGCTTGGCAGCGGGCAGGCGTTTCTCTTCGTCGTCGCGGCCTTCCTCATCCCGCTGGGGTCGTGGCTGGCCTTCGCACCTCCGCCGGCTCCGGCGGACAATCCCGACCGAGCTCGTCGTCGACAGATCGTCGCCCTGTCGGCGATCGTCGGGACGATCGGTGGGATCTACGGCATCGGCGGCGGCTCGATCCTCGGACCGGTCCTGGTGGGGTTCGGCTTCTCCGTGGTGGAGGTCGCGCCTGCCGCCTTGACCGCGACCTTCCTCACCTCCTTCGCCGGAGTCCTGACCTACGCCGCGATCAGCCTCGGCGCGAACGGTGACATCGCGCCGCAATGGGCGCTCGGCGCCGGCATGGGTCTCGGGGGCCTCGGCGGTGCCTACCTCGGAGCACGGCTCCAGTCGCGGCTGCCCGAGCCGCTCCTGCGCCGCGGACTCGGCGTGCTGGCCCTGGGCCTGGGCCTCAGGTACGTGCTACAAGCCTCGAGCTGAAAGGAACGTCCCCGAGGATCTGGGGATCATGCCGCCGAGCTGAGCGTGAGGGCGGCGACGGCCGGGGGTGGAGCGACCGCCAGGGTATGGACGCTTCGGTTCGCGGGCCGCGGCTCGAAGAGGTAGCCCACCCCGGGAAGAGAGTGGATGTAGTCCCATTCCGGGGAGGCCCTTCGAAGCTTGATCCGGACCCTGCGGATGTAGGTATAGACCGACCGATCCCCGGAGGACATCGGGCAACCCCATACCCGACGGTAGATCGTGCGTCGATCGAGAACCTTGCCCTCACCGTGCACGAGGTAGCTCAGCAGTTCGAATTCTTTCGCGGTCAGACCTAGCGGCACACCCCCGACCCTCCCGTCGAACTCGCCCGCCAGGAATTCGAGCTCACCACGCGGACGCTCTGGTATCTCGACCTCGCAGGGCCGCGGTGCCCTCGGCCTCTGCGCGGCCTCGACCCGGGCCAGTACCTCACTCGCCGCCACGGGCTTGGTGAGCCAGTCATCCGCGCCGATCCGCAGGCCCCTCACCCGGGAGCTGAGATCGGTCTTCCTCGAGCAGACCAGGACGCTCAGTTCGGGAAGTGCTTCGACGAGGCGCTCCAGGCCCGACCAGAAGTCCGGACCGCAGGAGTCCGGGCTGATCAGTGCACCGTCGAGCCTCTTCGCCTTCATCACGTGTGGTCGCAACGAACCTAAAGGCAGCTCGAAGGGGCGGATTTCCGAGCTCCTCGCCTCGCGGAGGATCGCGCTGACGAAAGCCGTTTCGTTGTCGATGATTCCGAGACGTGGCAAGTCGTTCCTGATGGGTCGGGTCGTGGACCGATGGGGCTTTCCAAGTCTAGCCTTTCTTGAGTTTGTAGGTCAAGAAGGATGATAACTTCCGATCTGATGGGCGAATGGGATCTGATCTGGAGAATGGGTCTCGCCCTAGCGCTTTCGGCGGCGATCGGCCTCGACCGCGAGCTACGACAGAAGAGCGCCGGCCTGCGGACCTACACCTTGGTCGGCGTCGGCTCGGCCCTCTTCATGCTGATCTCCAAATATGGGTTCTTCGACGTTCGGGGAGAACCGCGTTCGTCCGCGATATCGGCGAGGGGGAGACGTGAACGGCAGATCGTCCCCGATTACCCGATGCACCTCGCCGCCCACCTGGTCTCGACCTCAGCCGCACGATACCGACAGCCGAATCGGACGACCGCCACGACGCGGGGGGCTCGCCGCCTAGCTCGCCGAGAAGAGATGCGCGCTCACCAGGACCGAGGAGGTGACGCAGAACGGCGCCCCGGATGCTCCGTTGATCTCGGTCAGGGCGGCGGCTGCGCCCACCGACAATCAGTGGCGTCGTATGCAGCGGAAGCCGACCTGCAAGGTCGAGGTGTCCACCGCCTCGCCTTGGCGGGCGGCCGGGCGGTAGCGCAGGCAGTAGCTCGGGGCACAGAGGTGGGAGCCACCCTTGATCACGCGGCGTGGCACTTGGAAGTCGAAGCCCGGGTCACAGTCAAGTCGCGAGTTGTGGTGTAACGGACCCGCCGGCACTTCTCATCGCTCCAG
>JAFDWG010000172.1 GCA_018268605.1 Actinomycetota bacterium
CGACTCGCTCATCCGCCGCGCGACGAGCCGATGCTGGCGGTCCGCCTCGACGACCTCCACCCTCCCCTTCGCGGTCTCGATCTCTCCGGCCCGCTCTGGCCGGGGGCTCGCGGACCCCTCGGCGGGAGCCTCGCCCGCGGGCGAGTCCGCGGCGGTGTCGACCGCCGCTTCCACGTCGGCCTTGACGATCCGCCCCCCGGGTCCGGAGCCGGCGATGCCCGCCAGGTCCACCCCGTTGTCCGCGGCGAGACGTCGGGCGATCGGCGAGGCCTTGAGCCTCGGTCCGACGCGGTCCCGAAGGCCGTTCGACTCGCCACCTTCGCGCGACGAAGCCTGCTCTCGGACAGCCGGGCCCTCCGGGACCTCCGTGGCTGAACCGAGCCGGGCGATCGGCGCTCCGACCGGAACGACCCCGCCCGCGTCGACGAGAATCTCCAGCAGCGTGCCGGTCGCATCCGCCTCGTAGACCATGTTGGCCTTGTCGGTCTCGATCTCGACCAGCTCCTGACCGATCGCCACCTCCTCGCCGGGCCGCCTCAGCCACGCCAGGATCGTCCCCTCCTCCATCGAGTCCGACAGGCGCGGCATGACGATCTCGGTCGCCATCAGGATCCGAGCTCGATCTCGATCGGGTGGTCGGCCAGCGGTGTGACCCGCGCCTCGATCCAGGGGAAGGCAGGCAACGAAGAGATCGCCTCGTGGAGCGCCGTGGCGTCCGCGGCCTGCCAGACGCCGAAGTTGTGAAGGGCACCGGGGACCCGCCAGATGTGCTCGATCACGCCGTCCCGTCGGAGCTCGAGCCCACGATCGAGCTCCGCGGCCAAGATCTTCCCGCGGCGCTCGCTTGAAGGGTCGCGCAGGTCCGGGGGGAAGTCGACGCGGATCTCGACCAGGAACCGCATCGTCACCCCGCGGCCGGCGCGGCGGCCCCGAGTAGGCCCCGGACCGCATCGACGATCCGGTCGGCCGATGGCGGCCAGGCCTGCTCCAGCTGATGAGCGAACGGGATCGGCGTCTCGTCACCGGCGAGCAGCAGCGGCGGCGAGTCGAACGAGTCGAAGTACTCCCCGATCAGACGGGCGATCAAGGTCGCCCCCCAACTGCCACCGGCCGAGGACTCCTGCACGACGACCAGGTTGTTGGTCCGCTCGAGGCCTGCTCCGATCGTGGCGATGTCCATCGGCACCAGGGTGACCGGATCGATCACCTCGACCGAGATCGACTCGGCGGCGAGTCGCTCCGCCGCCTCCAACGCTCGCGCGCGCATCAGCTGGCTGGCGACGATGGTCACGTCGCTGCCCTGTCGGACCACCGCGGCGCGGCCGATCTCGACCGGCTGCGGGTCGTCCTCGAGTTGGCCTTTGTCGTT
Organism: Actinomycetota bacterium; assembly: GCA_018268605.1. Taxonomy (GTDB): domain Bacteria; phylum Actinomycetota; class Thermoleophilia; order Solirubrobacterales; family 70-9; genus VAYN01. Next base: position 1,370 of record JAFDWG010000172.1, read on the forward strand.
GAGCAGGCCCTTGTGCTCGAAGAAAAGGACGGGATCCTCGTCGGCGATCGCCGCCCGCAAGAGCCCATACGCGTCCGCCGGAGTAGCCGGGACGACGATCTTCAGGCCGACGACGTTGAGGAACCAGTTCTCGACCGACTGCGAGTGCTGGGCGGCGAAGCCGCCGCCGATGCCCTGCGCCAGGCGAATCGTGACGGGTACCGAGATCTGGCCGTTGCTCATGTAGCGGTACTTGGCGAGCTGGTTGACGATCTGGTCGAAAGCCACGCCGGCGAAGTCGGCGAACATCAGCTCCGCGACCGGACGCATGCCCTGCGTCGCGGCGCCGAGAGCGAGACCCAGGATCGCCTGCTCGGAGATCGGCGTGTCGAGGACACGGTCGCGGCCGAACCGCTCCTGCAGGCCCGCGGTGGTTTTGAAGACGCCCCCGGCGGCGCCGATGTCCTCGCCGAAGACGAAGACATCAGGGTCGGCGGCGAGCGCGTCGGCGAGCGCGCGGTTCACGGCTTCCTTGTAGGTGACCTCGGCCATCAACTTGCCCAGACGTGGTCGAAGCGCTCGTCCAGCTCCGGATCGGGCCAGGCCAGCGCCGTGTCCCGGGCGTCCGCCACCGCCTTCTCCGCCTCCTCGCGGATGCGGGTCAGATCGTCGGCCCCCACGCCATCGCTCTCCAACACCCCTTCGAGCAGGAGGATCGGATCTCGCTCCAGCCATTCCTCCAGCTCGCCATCGGGCCGATAGGGCGCCGGGTCGGTCCGCGAATGCCCCTGGTGACGGTAGGTCATCGCCTCGATCAGGGTCGGCCCCTCGCCCGAGCGGGCCCGCTCGGCCGCGCCCTCGACGATCTCCTTCACGGTGAGTACCTCGTTGCCATCGATGCGCAGCGAGTTCATGCCGTAGGAGATCCCGCGGTCGGCGAGCCGCTCGATCGGGGTGGTCAGCGCTCGCGGCGAGTACTCGCCGTAGAGATTGTTCTCGCAGATGAAGAGGACCGGCAGTTTCCAGAGCGAGGCCAGGTTGAGCGCCTCGTGGAAGGTCCCGATGTTGGTCGAGCCATCGCCGAAGAAGCATGCGTGGACGGCCCCGGTCCCCCGGCGCATCGCCGCGAAGGCGGCTCCGTTGGCGATCGGCAGGTGCGCGCCGACGATCGCGTTCGACCCCAGCGCCCCCACTCCCGCGTCGGTCAGGTGCATGGAGCCACCCTTGCCACCACAAAGCCCGCCGGCCTTGCCGAAGATCTCACCGAACGTCTTGTCCAGAGGCGCCCCCATCGCCAGCGTCGCGCCGTGGCCGCGGTAGGTGCAGGTCATCGTGTCGCCCGGTCGCAGCGCCGCGCAGACCCCCACCGAGACTGCCTCCTGCCCTTGGTACAGGTGGGTCGGGCCTTTCACCTGCCCTTGGCGGAAGAGGCGATCGCACTCGTTCTCGAAGAAACGCAGCTCATGCATCTTCCTGAGGATCTCGAGACGTTCGTCTGTCGCCACCATCGCTCCTTCCGCGGGTCGGGCCGCTGCTCCCAGGGCAAAGCGGTCACCGGTCGGTCGGGCGGGAGAGTATCAGATGGTGTTAGGTCTATCAGTAATTGCACATATGCGAATCAGTCTTCCGCGGTTCGCGCGCCGGAGCGGGCGGCGTCCAGGAGCTCGGCGAGGTAGCGATCGCGCCGTTCCTCGAAGCGACCTCGGGGCACGGCGATCGAGAGTGCGACGGGGGAGCCGAGGAAATCGATCGGAACCGAGAGGCAGCAGAGGCCGGCCGCGTACTCCTCCATGTCCTCGGCATACCCCAGCTCGAGGATCCGCTCGAAGTCCGCCTCGAGATCGACGAGCTCGGTCTTGGTGTGGGCGGTGAGCGCCGGCCTGTCATGCGCGTCGAGGTATCGCCGGCGGACGACCGGGTCGGCGTAGGCCAGCAGGAGCTTGCCGGATGCGCGGGCGTGCGCGTTCCCCATGCTTCCCTGAGGAACCTCGGCCGCGCGGACCGGGTTCGTGCCCTGGACGACGACCAGCGTCGTGATCTCATCGGACCACCAGCTCGTCGCGTATGCGGTCTCGCCGGTCGACTGGGCCAGCTCGCGGACGATCGGGGACAGGCGCTCGCCCGGCGACAGCTGGCGGGTGAAACCCTCTGCCAGGGCCCCCACTCGGAGGCCGAGCAGGTACCGACGTCCGTCTGCCCGGGTCAGCACGCCGGCTTCGACCAACGTGTGGAGGAGGTGGTAGGTCGCCTGGCGCCCGATCCCGACCTGTTCGCTGATCTCCTTGGTGGTCAATCCGTTGTCGCTGGCAGCGACCGCCAGCAGGATCGCGATCGCCCGCGCCGCCGATTGAACCCGGGGCCGAGCCTCTCCGTCGGCTTTGGCTACCGCGGAGCTGGAGGCGTCCATGAGCTCATCCTAGGGGAGCCCGATCCAGAGCCGACCCTGGGCCGGGTCCCACGGGATCGGTCAGGCGCTGCGGATCAGCTTCTTGTTGACGAACTCCTCGGCGCCGGCGGCACCGAGCTCACGACCGAATCCGGAGCGCTTGAAGCCGCCGAAAGGCAGCTCGGCGGAGAAGGCGCCGACGAGGTTGACGAACACCATCCCGGCTTCGATCTGGTCGGCGACCCGTTCGGCCTGTTCGAGGTCGTCGCTCATCACATAGGACCCGAGGCCGAAGGAGGTGTCGTTCGCGAGGCCGACCGCCTCCTCCTCGGAGCCGACCTTGTAGACCTGGGCGACCGGGCCGAAGAACTCTTCCTGGGACGCCTCGGCACCCGGCCTGATCCCGGTGAGGATCGTCGGTTCGAAGAAGTTCCCGTCACGCCTGCCGCCGAGCACGATCTCGGCGCCGTTCTCGACCGCCCTTCTGATCTGATCTTCGAGGCGATCGGCGGCGGTCCGCGAGGAGAGCGGACCGACCGCGGTGTCCTCAGAGATGGGATCGCCGGGCCTCACCGCCCCCAACCGCTCCTTGAGCCGGTCGAGAAACTCGTCGTAGAGGTCCTCGGCGACGATGAAACGCTTGGCGGAGGTGCATGATTGGCCCGCGTTGCCCAGCCGCGCGGTGGCAGCCTTCTCGGCGACCGCGTCGACGTCGATCGCACCGAGGACGATGAAGGGGTCTGACCCGCCGAGCTCGAGCACGACCTTCTTCAGGTTGCGCCCGGCGATCTCGGCCACCG
>JAFDWG010000173.1 GCA_018268605.1 Actinomycetota bacterium
CCGACGGCGACGTTCTCAACTCCGCCGGCGCGGGTCGAAAAGTCATCCATGGCAGTGCCCTGCGCCTCAGTGCGAACCTGGCGAGCCTTGTCTTCGCCCTGGTCACGGCGACGCTACTGCTGCGCCATCTCGGCGTCGACGAGTCTGGCCGCTACGTCACGGTCATGTCGCTGGTCGGGATCGCGCTGGCGATCGTCGACACCGGCCTCAACGTCAGCGCCTCCAAAGACTTGACCACCTGCCCCCGTGAGGAGCGGCGCGCGCTGCTCGCCAACGTCGTCGGCCAGCGGATCGTGATCGCGGCGGTTGCCTGGCTGTGCCTGGTCGCCTTCGCCCTGGCTGTCGGCTATCCGGACGAGATGGTTTACGGGACGGCCCTGGCGGGACTCGGCATCATGCTGGTGGCGGTCGGCAATTCGATCCTCGTGCCCTTGACCGTCGACCTCAAGAACGCCGGGATCGCAATGGTCGAACTGCTGCGTTCTTTCGTCGTTATGGTCGGAGTGGCGCTCCTGGTCGTGGCGGGCGCGAAGTTGGATGCCTTCCTTGCGATCCAGATTCTGGTCGGTCTGATCGTCCTCGCCGTGGTCCCGTTCCTGGTCGGACGCGAAGGTCTCGTACGTCCCCGATTCGATCGGCTTGCCCAGCGCGGGCTGTTGCGAACCGCCCTCCCGATCTCGGCCGCTCTGGTCCTCGGCCAGATCTATTTCCGTCTTGTGATCGTCCTGATGTCATTGATCTCGAATCCAAAGCAGGTCGGCTACTTCGGCGGTTCGCTGCGGGCGATGGAAGCTCTGGTCGCCCTGCCGATCCTGGTCGCCGCGGTTGCCCTTCCGGTGATGGCCACCGCCGCCAAAGACGGCAACATCGCGCGCCTCCGCTACGCGATCGAAGGGCTGAGTGAGGGCGCGGTGATCGCGGGGATCCTGATCATCCTGGTGACCGTCCGTGCCGCCGATCCGGTGATGCGGGCCATCGGCGGCCCGGAATTCGAACCGGCCGGCAACGTGCTGCGGATCCAGGTCGTCGCTCTTCTTTTCATCGCGCTCTACCAGATCTGGACGGTGGCCTTGGTCGCTCTCGGGCGCCAACGGCAGCTCATTTTCACCAATGCCCTCGGACTGTTGGCGGTCGCCGTCTTCGCGGTGGCCCTGGTGCCCCCGCTCGGGGCGAAGGGGGGAGCTATGGCAAGTGTTGCCGCCGACATCGTGCTTGCCGGACTGATCTACTGGCGGCTCCACATCTCGACCGGCCGGGTGACGGTGCGAGCGGCATTCCTCCTCCGCGTCTCAGTCGCCGCGCTGGCGGGCGCTGCGGCGCTGCTGTTGCCGATCGGAGACATTCCAGCCGCCGCGGTCTCGGCGATCGTCTTCCTCGCGATCGGGTTCGCCATCGGCATGGTGCCGAAGGAGCTACGCGACCTGCTCGAGTCGGGAGGGGTGCTCCGTCGCCGCTCGGCGCCGGACTTTGGGGACGGCTAGGGACGCCGACCGATCACCAGGAACTGCTTACCGAGTACCCGCCAGGCGAGCGGCATTTTCAGATAGAGCCCGACCAGCCAAGGGGCGGTCGGCAAATTACCCGTGAAGGAGTAGGGGAGGTACTGCGGGATCGTCCGCTCCAATTCGAAGCCCGCGGCGTAGAGGTGCTCCTCGATCGCCCGGTGGGTCAGCGCGACGAAATGATCGGCGTAGTCCCAATATTCGCTCGAGCAATAGCGGTAGTTGGGACCCATGATCGCGATCCGTCCACCGTGCTCCATGTGACCGAACATCTTCAAGAGGAACTGGTGGATCGCCTCCTGGTCGTAGAGGTGCTCTAGGAAGTTGGAGACGTAGATCCCATCGAAGTAGTCATCGGGCAGCACCGCGTCCATGATCGGGGAGACGATCACGTTGGTGTCGGGCTTATGCGCAGCCTGTTCGTAGGCCACGGCGTCGACCGCCCAGGTCTCGGTGGCTGGAACGCAGCCGAGGAACTCGCCGCGGCCCGCGGCCGGATCAAGGAGCTTCTCCGGCTTCCCCATGATGTCGTGGACGTGTGGAGCGACCTGCTCCCAGACGGCCATGCGTCCATCTTGGTCCACGTTGCGGAACCGGAAGTTGTAAAGGCGTTCGTAGTCCATGAGGTTTCAGCGGCGGGCGTCCAGCACCCTAAAGGCCGTCCTAGACGTCACTCGTCGATGGCCACGAGGCTGCCTGAGGTCAGGCCTGGATAGGGCTCATCTGCGCGACCTCGCCAGCAGATTGGACCGGCCGGAGCGGAGCCACGTTTGTCGCGGTCAAGCAGGGCCGTGCTTTCACCGGCCCGTCCATATTCGGACCCGCGGCAAGAGTCTCCTCCCCGACCAAGTCTGCGTAAGCCGCTCGGATCTCCATAGGCTTTACCCTAGCCAGATCGCTAGCCTGCAGCCGATGGATTGCTCGAAAGAGGGGGCTCGCCGCTCGGCGCGAAAGGCGGGCCGCCGCCTGATGGCCGAGATCGCCGGTCGCTACGGACTGGAACTCGTACCGAAAAGGACGCCCTCGGCGCCTGCTCCAGTCGAAGTCACGCCTGATCCCAGCATGGAAGTGGTCCCGAAAGGACAGACCGTGCGCTTTCAAACGGAGGAGTATGAGGTTCTCCCCAAGGGCCGCTACGACGTGGTCGAGCGGAATTTCTACAGCCCGATCCCGAACCTGTCGCTCCTTCCGGACGACATCTTCGACCGGCGTAGCTCGTTCGCCGGCGTCGACATGCCCCTACAGGAGGGGATCAGTCTGATCGAGGGCGAGTTGGCTCCCTTCATCGCCGAGATGGACGTGCCGATCAAGGGACCGCAGCCCCCTGGCATCTTCTATCTGGAGAACGAAAACTACGAAACCGTCGATGCCGAGCTGCTCTACGCTCTTGTCCGGGCACGTAAACCAAAACGCGTGGTCGAGCTCGGGTCCGGGTTCACGACGCTGCTGATCGGTGATGCCGCCCGACGGAACCTCGCCGAGGACGCGCCGATCGAGCATCTCGCCTTCGACCCTTATCCCCGACAGCAGATATTCGGCAAGCAGCCCCCGCCCCCGACCGTGTTCGAGCCCCTGTCGGCTACGGAGGTTCCGCTGGACCGGCTTGCCGCGCTCGAGGCAGGCGACATCCTCTTCGTCGACACCACACACACGGTCAAGCTGGGCAGCGACGTCAACCACATAATCCTGAACGTTCTGCCCGCTCTCGCGTCCGGCGTGCTCGTGCATTTTCACGACATTTTCCTGCCCTGGGAGTACCCGCGAGTGTGGTTCGAGGAGATGGAGTACTTCTGGGCCGAGCAATATCTGTTACAGGCTTTTCTGGCCTTCAACGATGCTTTCGAGGTGGTGATCCCCGCCAGCGCCGTCGCGGCGGAGTACCCGGAGCGTCTTGGCGAGGTGGTGTCTTCGTTCCAGCCGGGCCGACGTCCCGGGGCTTTTTGGATCCGTCGCCGCTGAAACCGCCGAGATCCGGGACGCGACAGCCAGGTCCTCGTGGGGGAGGAAGTGATTGCTAGGCTCCCGCCGATGAGCGACGCCTCGGCCGAGCAGAGCGAGTCGGCACCGCGCTATGACTTCGAAGGCATCGACCTCGATTCGGGCAGCGTTCACGCGGATGTCGTGACCTTGGTTGATGAGGGCTCGCGGGTCCTGGAGCTCGGTCCGGCCACCGGCTACATGACCCAGGCGTTCAAGCAGCGAGACTGCACGGTCGTCGGTATCGAGCTCGACCCGGAGATGGCGACCAACGCCGCGAAATTCGCCCAGAGGATCATCGTCGGCGACCTCGATGCGCTTGATCTCGACAAGGAGTTGGCGGAGGAACGGTTTGACGCGATCGTGGCCGCCGACGTGCTCGAGCACCTTCGCGACCCGCTCAAGGTCTTGCTCGACCTGAAGAGGTTCCTCAAGCCAGCCGGCTCCTTCGTGATCTCCTTCCCCAACGTCGCCCACGGGAGCGTCCGTCTCTCGCTTCTCTCCGGCCATTTTGACTACCGGGATATCGGGCTGCTCGACTCGACACACCTGCGGTTCTTCACCCGGGAATCGTTCGAGGGACTGCTGGACGAGGCCGAGCTGGGTCTCGCCGTCCTGCATCGTCATGAACTCAATCTCGACGCCTCGGAGGTCCCCTTCGATGTCGAGGCGGTTCCCGCAGAGGTCCGCGAGAAGCTCGAAGGCGATCCCGACGCGCGTACCTATCAGTACGTGGTCAAGGCGAAGCCGATGCCGGAGGCCGGCCTGCGAGAGATTCAGGCGCGCCTGCGCGAACTGGCCGAGCTACGCGAAACCTCCCGGGAGATCGATGAGCGAGACCGGCGGATCCGGCAGCTCGAGACGGCCATCACCGAGATCGGCGGCCGGGAGGGAGAGCTACGTCGCGCCTTGATCGACGCGCATGATCAGTTGCTGAGGCGCGATGGCGAGATCGAGATGATGCAGAAGAACGAGCGGGACATGCAACGTGCCTATGACCGTGACCTGGGCAACGTGCGGGCGGAGCTCGATCGGGTCAATGGCGAGCTGGTAT
>JAFDWG010000174.1 GCA_018268605.1 Actinomycetota bacterium
GCGGCGACGTTCAGCTGCTGGACCCCCTGGGAGATCACCGAGCCGCCTTCGCAGAGGCCGTTGGAGGAGATCGCCGCGGTTCCGCCGCCGCCGAGCGCCGCGACTTCCGGCGCCCGCGACGGGGTGACCGAGGTGACCCCCGGGATCGCCGCCAGGGCGGGCAGCCCGGCAGGCGCGACCGAGAGCACCAGCGTCTGGTATCGATCACTGACGGTCAGCACCTCGGCCCCGGTCGCCTTCACGGCTTCCACCGCGGCGGCCGCCCCTCCGGAGAAGTTGGCTTCGACGACCACCCGGCCGCCGTCGCGGACGAGGCCGCCGTCGCTTTCGCGCGGCAGCCCGAGCGCTTCCGCCTGGCCGGCAAGCGACAGCGAGCGGACCGCCGGGGTCGCCAGCGCTTCGAGTTCCGGCGAGAGCGCCGAGGAACTGGTCACGTTCACGACGGGCGCGTCCGCGGCCGCCGTCCCCGGTGCGAGCAGGCCGAGGGCGACGAGCACCGCGGCGAGCGGTGCGAGGGCAAGGGTTGACTTTGCGCGCCTGGACCTACCGGGCATCCACTGACCGTATCGACCTTCCCGGCAGGTCCTTTAGCGGCCGACCCTCGTGGGCGTACGCGTGCGTTCAGCGACGCCCGCGGTGATGCTTCCTGTGGTGCTTGGTGACCTTCACGACGCGGAACTGGAAGGTCGCCGCCTTCCCGACCGTGCCCGTCGGACCCACCGCCTTCGCCGCGACGACGTGCCTGCCGATCCGGAAGGAAGCCGAGAAGCTCGCCTTGCAGGGCTTGAACTTGCCCTTGTTGTCGATCTTGCACCGGAAGGTCGAGCCGGGGACGCTGGACTTGAGCCCGAAGCTCAGCCTCACCGATCCCTTGCGCGTCTTGACCACCTTCCGCGGGTGCCTGACGAAGGTCGCAACCGGCACCGTCGGCGCCACCGGGGCGATCGTAAACTGCGCCGTCGCGCTGCCGGAGCGCCCGGCGACGTCGGTGGCCGTCACCTTGAATTCGTGATTGCCGTCCGCCAGCGGCACCGGCAGCACGTAGGGCGAGGTGCACGGCGTCGCCGACGCTCCGTCGAGCGAGCAGGTGAAGCTCGCCGGCCGGTTGGCGGCGAAGACGATCGAGGGCTGCCGCTGGTCGCTCGAGGCCGCGGGCGGCGTCGTGATCGTCACCGTCGGCGGCAGGGCCAGCGCGGCGACCGCCGAGTCGGCGTCGACCAGGCCGGCGCCGATCGCGTCCGGCCCGTAGAAGCCGAGCGCGTTGCTGCCCACCGGCCGCGCGGTCGCTTCGAGGTCGGCGCGCACCTGGACGTTGGTCGCGCCCGGGTTGGCGGAGCGGATCAGCGCCGCCACCGCCGCCGCGTGCGGAGCCGCCGCCGAGGTCCCGCAGAAGCGGAACCTGCCTTCACGGAACCCGTAGAAGAACGTGGTCGAGCCACAGTCGCTCGCGGTCACGTTCGGCTTCGCGATCACCCGTTCGCCGATCGGCGGCGCCGGCGCCGTCCCGCTGACCGGGCCGAAGAGGTGCACCACCGGCCCGCGCGAGGAGTAGGCCTCCGGTTCTTCGCTGGTGCCGATGTTGATCGCCGCGACGCTGATCGCCGAGGCGGCCGCGGTGTGGCCGAAGAGGGTCGGGCCGACGACATCGCCATCTTTCGATTCTGGATACTCCGACGCTGTCACGCCTCCCCCGTTGTTGAAGATCGCGACCTTGAGGCGCGGCGTGCCCTCGTCACCGCCTTTGGTCCCGGCGTTCGGTTTCACGCCGGGTTCGACTTCTTCTTCGGCGCGCACCGCGCCGCAGGCGACATCGCACCGGGCGATCACCACCTGCATTTCTTCTTCTTTCGCGCCTTCTTCGATCCCCGCTTCGTACGGGATGAACTCGTACGGCTGCTGGCGGTTCGGTTCGGTGTTCGCGGTGTTGAAGGCGCGACCGGCGAGTTCCCCTCTTTCGTTCAGCACGAACATGTCCAGGTCGGTCGTCACCCCATGCCACGGTTGCGCCCACTGCAGATCCAGGTAGAGGGGAGCTCCTTCTTCCAGCGTCACACCCCAGGTGTCGTCTTCTTTGCCGACTTCGGGGTTGAAGTTCATGCAGGTCGTGTACTCCGCGGGCAAAGCCGCCGGACAACCCATCGGCCGGAATTTCGGTGCTTCGATCGAGCCGATGTCCCGGCCTTTTTCGTCCATCAAGTTGTCGTTGCCCGCCGAGGAGAAGTAGCTGGCGCCGCCGGCCACCACTTCGTTGACCGCGTCGGCGATCGGGCCGTCCTGGAAGAACGGCTCGTTGAAGTAGGCGACGTCGTCGGCGATGACCCGGGCGCCTTCGTCGTAGAGGTCCTTGATGCCTTTGGCGAAGGCAAGTTCGCCGTTGAAGGCCGACGCGAAGTCGAGGTCGGCGCCGGGCGCGAGGTCGTGGACGATCTGCGCCATCCCGCGTCCCTCGTCGGCGCTTTCTTCGCCCGGTTCCGGCGGGTTTTCCGGTTCCTCACCGGGTTCCGGGTAGGCGCCGGGGATGAACGGCGTGACTACCTTCACCGGCCGTTCGAAGCCGCAGGGGTTGCCGGGCCCCGGCAGGTCACCGGTGGAGACGTCGCCCGCTTCGGAGGCCGGCGCGCCTTTCCACTGGTTGAAGGAGTCCGACAGGATGCCGACGGTGACGCCGGAGCCGTCGACGCCGAAGTCGTTGCGGGCCCGCGCCGCTTCGAGCTGGCGGTCACCCTCGCTGACCACCGCGCCCTGCGGGCAGTTGGTGGAGGTCGCGGAGGTGAACGGAGTGATCACTTCCTGCACTCCGATGACGTCCGGGACCGCAGCAACCTGGCGCAGATGCGCCGGCACCACCGCCGCCGTGGCCGTCTGGTATTCGGGGCTGACCGCGATCACCTGAGCACCCGCCGCCTTCAGCGCTTCGGTGCTTGTCGCGGCGCCTTCGGCGAAGCGCACTTCGACCACGACGCGATTGCCGCGACGCAGCAGACTGCCCGTGCCCGACGGGGTGAGGCCGACGCGGCGCGACTGCCTCGCCGGGCCGAGCGAGCGCACCTGTGGCGAGGACAGCACGACCAGCCGCGGCGAGAGCGGCGAGGCCTGGGCGGCGCCCGCCGCGGCGGGGATGGCGGCGGCCACCGCGAGCGCGATGAGAGCAGAGACGAGAGAGGGCAGTTTCAGTCCGGACATTACCGGATATTTGCATCGCTTCCGAATATTTCCAAGTATTCGTGCTCAGGCGTACGAGGAGCGGCGCAGCCAGACGAACAGGATCAGCAGCGAGAGCAGCATGCTTCCTCCCCCGATCACCCAGAAGTCCCCGGCGCTGCCGATGCTCCGCACCAGCCAGCCGAAGTTCTGGCCGAAGAAGCCGACCACGAAGGAAAGCGGCAGGAAGATCGTCGCCACCACGGTCAGCTGCTTGGTGATCTCGTTGAGCCGGTTGGAGGTGACAGAGAGGTAGGCGTCGCGGCTACCGATCAGGAGGTCGCGGTAGGAGTCGATCTGGTCGGAGATGCGGATCGCGTGGTCGTACACGTCGCGGAAGTAGTTGCGCGAGTCGGCCTCCAGCCCGGGGATCTCGAGGATGTCGTCGATGTGGCGCGCGAGCATGTCCCGCTGCGGCGTCACCACCCGGCCGACCTGGACGAGGTCCCGCCGCAGTTCCGTCAGCGGCTGCAGGTGGTCGGGCGACGGCTGGTTGAAGATTTCCTCGTCGAGGGCTTCGAGCCGGTCTTCGAGGTCCTCCAGCAGCGGGAAGAAGGTGTCGGTGAGGGCGTCGAGGACCCGGTAGACGACGAACTGCTCGGAGCTCGGCGGGACCGCGTCGAGCCGCTTGCGGACTTCGTCCAGGGCGCCGCACCCGCCGTCGTGGACGGTGACGAGGTAGCCGCCGCTGATGAAGGCATGGACCTCTTCCAGCCCCATCCCCGTCCCGCCTTCGGGGTCCCGCGCCCCGTAGTAGACGAGGAACATGTAGTCGCCGAAATCCTCCAGCTTCGGGCGCTGCCCTTTCTTGCGCAGGTCCTCGAGCGCGAGCGGATGGAAGTGGAAGACGTCGTCGAGGGCCTGGACGTCGGCGGCGCTCGGGGCGTCGAGATCGAGCCAGAAGTACTCGTCGCGGGCGAGCAGGTCCGTCAGCGCGTCGCGGTCGATTCGGTCGAGGAACCGCACGCGCCGAGGCTAGATGGGGGCGCGGACGCGCCGCGCGCCGCACGTTTGGGCCAAAAATTCACGTCCGAACGCCCCAGATCCTGCTACGGTCCCGCCTGAAAGGGTCGGATCACCGGCCGTAAGTTTGTGTCTAGCGCTCGCATGTCGTTGCATTCCGCACCGTCAGCGTTTGCAGCACACGATGTGGAGGCAATGCATGCCTACTGGAACCGTAAAGTGGTTTAGCGACGACAAGGGCTACGGGTTCATCACGCCCGATGACGGCTCGAAGGACGTCTTCGTTCATCACAGCGCCATCCT
>JAFDWG010000175.1 GCA_018268605.1 Actinomycetota bacterium
GAGTTCCTGGCGACGATCCGGGGCCTGCTCGAAGAGCCGCTGTCGCTGGCGCTCTAGGCGGCGCGCTTCTTCTACCTCACATGGGGTAGAAGAAGCTCAGGGTCGGATCGGACAGAGGAGAGATCGTGAGCGACACGGCTGGTGACAACACGGCGCTCGAGCAAGAGCTCGACCGCATGCTGGAGATCGAGAAGTTCCCGCCCCCGGCGGAGTTCCGCGACCGGGCGACCTGGTCTGACCCGGCGATCTACGAGGAGGCCGCCGCCGACCCCGTCGCCTGGTGGACCGCGCGCTCGAAGGAGCTCCTCGACTGGGACACCCCGCCCACCGAGGGCCTCGACGACTCGGACCCGCCCTTCTACAAATGGTTCTCCGACGGCCGGATCAACGCCAGCGCCCAGTGCCTCGACCGCCACGTGGCGGCAGGCAACGGCGAGCGGGTCGCCTACCACTGGCGCGGGGAGGAGGGCGAGCGCCGTGACGTCACCTACGCCGAGCTCCTCGCCTCCACCGAGCGCTTCGCCAACGCTCTCAAGGACCTCGGCGTGGACAAGGGCGACGTGGTCGGCATCTACCTGCCGATGATCCCCGAGGTCGCCGTGGCGATGCTGGCCTGCGCGCGGATCGGCGCGATCCATAACGTGGTCTTCGGCGGCTTCTCGGCCGAGTCGGTCCGCGAGCGGATGGAGTTCTCGGAGGCCAAGGCCCTGGTCACCGTCGACGGCGCCCGCCGCAAGGGCAGGACCGCCCCGATCAAGGAGCAGGTCGACGAGCACCTCGGCGACCTGGGCAGCCTGGAGAAGATCGTGGTCGTCCGGGCCACCGGGATCGACTGCCCGATGAGCGAAGGCCGCGACGTCTTCTACGACGAGGTCTGCGAGGCGGCCGAGGCCGATTGCCCGGCCCAGCCGATGGAGGCAGAGCACCCGCTCTTCATCCTCTACACCTCCGGCTCGACCGCCAAGCCAAAGGGCATCCTTCACACGACCGGCGGCTACATGACCGGCGTCACCACCACCCACAGATACGTCTTCGACCTGAAGCCCGAGACCGACGTCTACTGGTGCGCCGCCGACGTCGGCTGGATCACCGGCCACTCCTACATCGTCTACGGCCCCTTGAGCAACGGCGCCACCTCGGTGATGTGGGAGGGAGCCCCCGACTACCCGCATAAGGGCATCTGGTGGGAGACCGTCCAGGACACCGGGGCGACGATCCTCTACGCCGCCCCGACCGCGATCCGCACCTTCATCAAATGGGGTGCCGACATCCCGGCGAAGTACGACCTCTCCTCGTTGCGGCTCCTCGGCTCGGTCGGCGAGCCGATCAACCCGAAGGCCTGGCTCTGGTACCACCAGGTGATCGGCGGCGGCCGCTGCCCGATCGTCGACACCTGGTGGCAGACCGAGACCGGCGCGATCATGATCACGCCGCTTGCGGGCATCACCGAGACCAAGCCCGGCTCGGCGACGACCCCGTTCCCCGGCGTCTCGGCCGAGGTGGTCGACGAGCGCGAGGGCACCCCGGTATCCGAAGGCCAGGGCCTGCTGATGCTGGAAGCCCCCTGGCCCTCGATGCTCCGCACCCTCTACAAGGAGGACGAGCGCTTCGTCGAGACCTACTTCTCCAGATTCGGCAAGGAGCGCTACCTGGTCGGCGACGCCGCCCGCAGGGATGCCGACGGGTACTTCTGGGTGATCGGCCGGATCGACGACGTGGTCAACGTGTCCGGCCACCGGCTCTCGACCGCGGAGGTCGAGTCGGCGATCGTCGCCCACGAGGCCGTCGCCGAGGCGGCGGTGATCGGCCAGTCCGATCCCGACACCGGCCAGGCTATCTGCGCCTTCGTCACCCTGCGCGGAGGCACCGAGCCATCCGACGATCTCCAGGAGGGGATCCGCGGGGAGGTCGCCGAGCGGATCGGCAAATTCGCCCGACCCAAGCGGATCGTCTGGGCCGACGACCTGCCGAAGACGCGCTCGGGCAAGATCATGCGCCGCCTGCTCCGCGACATCGCGGAGGGCCGGGCGCTGGGTGACGTGACGACGCTCCGCGACCCCGGCGTGATGGCCGAGCTGGAGAGGCAGATCGCGGCGGAGGGCGACGAGGACTGAGCGTCAGTCGCGCCCGAGGAGGCGCGCTTTCGCGGCGGCGAACTCCTCGTCGGTGAGGACGCCCTCGGCACGGAGGGCCCGTAGGCGCTCGAGCTGCGTGACGAGGTCGTCACTCGTCGCCGTCGCGGCCGGGCCTGGCGCCGCGGGCGTCGCCCCGGGCGCGAAGCGCGCCGCGTCGTCCCCGCCGGTGAAGCTCCGCTCGGGGTGTCGACGGTCGATCCGTGCCATGTCCTCCTTGCTCACATTGGGCTCGGTGCGGCCCCAGAACCGCCCCTTGGTCATGTCGGAGCGATCGGCCCGCAGCGCCCGCGATTCGGCTAGCCACGCGGTCGAGTCGGAGTCCGGGTCGCCCGCTCCTTCGCCGTGGAGGACGTACAGGAGCTGCTCGTAGCACTCCACCCCGCGGGCGATCAGCCCTTCACGCCCCTCCGGACCGGGCCCGGGCAGCGCCCGGTTCTTGTCCCAAAGCAACAGCTCGATCGCCACGCCGGCGGCGATGTAATTCCGGTCGACTGAATCCTTGGGGATGTTTCGGCCGCAGCCGCAGACGCAATCCACCAGCGGAGCTTCGCAAATCCGGCACCGGGGCTACCGGTGCAGATGGACGCGCTCCCCGTCGGGACCGACGATGAGGATCACCTCGACCGGCCCGTCGACGGCGCCGAACCAGTGCGGGGTCCAGGTGCTGAACTCGGCCGCCTCGCCGGGCTCGAGCTGGTGCTCGTGATCGCCCAACACCAATCGCAGTCGCCCTGAGAGGACGTAGAGCCAGTCGCTTCCCGCGTGCACGCCGAGCTCCCCCGGCGGCTCGTTGCGCCGGGCGCTGATGTGGGCCTTGTATGCGGTGAGGCCGGCTCCGTGGCCTTCGCGGGTAAGCGGCCACAGGGTCATGCCGTCGAGGCGCACGGCCTCGCCGCGGACTCGGGGGTCGAAAGAGGGCGGGGCACCGATCAGCTCGTCGATCGAGACCCCCAGGGCGGCTGCGAGGCCCGGTAGGTGGTCGAGAGTGAGGCGGCGCTTGCCGGACTCCAGTCGGCTGAGCGTCGAGACATCGAGGTCGGCGCGCTCCGCGACCTGGGCCAGCGTCAGCCCCCGTTCCGCCCGGAGGTCGCGAAGGCGGCGCCGGACCCGCAGATCGATGGGTTCCGTCTGGCTTGCCATTACGGCAATAGAGATTGACACACGGCGTGTGGCCTGCGCGCACCTCGCGTGCATGAATTCGGGATGCGTCAACACGCTCACCGCCTGAGTCGTGGTCACCGCTTGTTCACCCCTGAGCGGTGCCGGTGTCCGCAGAATCATGCCGCCCTCCCCAGGGACCGCCGCATGCCCGACACCGGATACCGAAGCGAGCTCTTCCTGCGCGCCTGCGACGTGGCGTCGACCTGTCGTGGGATCGAGGGAAATGGACCGGCGGCGACCTGGGAGCGGCTGCGCGCCGGTTCGTTGAGGCTGGCGCGCTTCGAGCGCAGCCTGCCTCCGGCGACGGTCAGGCTGTCCGCTTCCCCGGCGGGCCAGATGATCGGCGAGCACCTCGCGATCCGCGAGGGCGGACGTCTCCGGTACCGCGGTCCCCAGGGGGTGCTGAGGCTGCCCCCGGACTTCGGCGCCTACCTGCGGGGGCGCCGCCGCCAGGCCGTCCGCACCAACGTCGGGCACGCGCGTCGTGCCGGGCTGACCGTCACCACCTCCCTCCTCGAGGGCTGGGAGCCGGGGCTCGACGACACGCGACGCGGCCTCATCACGCCGGGTCCGATCGAGTGGTGGCAGGTCCGCGGGACCGACGCCGAAGCGTCTCCAGTCGCCGAAGCGATCCTCACGGTCGACGACGAGGTCGCCCTCCTGCACGGCCTCGGCTCGAGCGCCAGGTACGCCCGCTGGCTCGTCCACACCGCCATCGTCGAGCGCCTCTGCGGCTTCTGCGATCTCCTCCTCGTCAACAGCGACGAGGCCTACCTGCTCGGCCCGGGCCACCGGTACTTCCAACAGCTGCTCGGCTACGAGATCGCGCGCTTGGAGCTGCCGCGGCCGCCCCGTGCCAGGATCGCCTCCCGCTGGTCGGGCTCGAGGTACTTGACCGCCTCGCGGATGGTCACCCCGGAGGCACGGGCCGCGCGCGGCAGCAGCCACTCGTAGACCTCGTCGGGCCGCTTCTTGGCGACTTCCCGCAGGACCCAGCCGATCGCCTTGCGGATGAAGAACTCGCGCTCGTCGAGCATCCCGTCCGCCCAGCCGCCGAACGGCTCGAGGTCGGCGCCCGCCTTCAGTGGCCGGAGCTGGGAGAGGAGCGCGGCGCGGCGGACCCAGAAGTCAGGGTCCCGGG
>JAFDWG010000176.1 GCA_018268605.1 Actinomycetota bacterium
TTCGCTTATTTAGCAACGCGAGGAGGGATGGAGCATGCCGGAGGCCGATTCAGCACAGAAAGACCAGCTGGGATTGCGCGGGCTGGAACCGTTCACGACCCAGGAACGGATCCTCGACCCCGACGACCTCCCTTGGATCACCTATACCGACACGATCTCCTTCAAACCGCTGCGACTGAACCGGCGGACGGGTCAGTGGAGCACCCTCACCAAGATCGTCGGGGGCGGCCATGCGGGCCGCCATTACCACACCGCAAGCGTGATCGGCCACGTGCTCGAGGGCAGCTGGTATTACGTCGAGCGGGACTGGGTGGCGAAGCCAGGGATGATCGTCTGGGAGCCGCCCGGCGACATCCACACCTTGATGACCAACCAGGAAGGCACGCTGACGATCTTCAACCACGAGGGTTCGCTGCTCTACATGGACGATGACGACAACCTGATCGGTTATGACGACGTCCTGACCATCACGCGCCTCTATCACGAGCATTGCGAGCGGAAGGGCATCGAGCCGCTCGACTTGGATTACTGAGCAGCGAACAGCGCGGATCCCGCCGGTCGGCGGTCCCGGTCACGGCCGGTTTGAACATGTCGTTTAAGATGGTTTAACGTGTTCAATCGACGTGTCTGGGAACGTCGAACCGGAAGGGAGAGGATGTGAAAGCGCTGGTGTTCCAGCGGCCCGATGAGGCCGCGGTGGTCGAGACCGAGCGGCCCGAGATCGCCTCCGACGAGATTCTCGTCGGGTCGCGGGCGGTAGGGGTCTGTCACTCCGACTTCGATCTGCTGTCGGGGAGATACATCATCCCGGTCCAATTTCCGACCATCCCCGGCCACGAGTGGTCGGGCGAGGTCGTCGAAGTTGGCCGCGAGGTCACCTCGTTCAAGCCCGGAGACCGGGTGGTCGGCGAGTGTGTGATCGGCGACGACCATTTCGGCTTCTCGATCTCCGGCGCCGCCGCCGAGTACTTCAAGGTCCGCCCCGAGTGGCTGCACAAGCTCCCCGACGAGCTCTCCTACCAGTACGGGGCCCTGGTCGAGCCCTTCACCGTCGCCTACTACGCCGTCGCGTCGGCCGAGAACGTGAACGCCTCGGATACGGTCGCCGTCTTCGGCGCCGGCCCGATCGGTCTCTGCGTCCTCGCTGCGGCAAAGGGGCATGGCGCCAACGTGGTGATGATCGATCCGGTCGCCGAGCGGCGGGAGATCGCCACCGGCATGGGGGCGATCGCCGCGATCGAGCCGGGTGGGGGCCTACCCGAGCGCTTCGCCGAAGCGGCGGGCGAACTGCCGCAGGTGGTCATCGAGGCATCCGGCAACCCGCTGGCGATGGCGGCCGTGCTCGATCTCGCCGCTTTCAAAGCTCGGGTGGTCTACGTCGGGATCGAGACCGGTGACAGCGCCCCGGCGATGCTCGGCCAGATCCAGTCCAAGGAACTGCGGATTCGCGGCGTGATCGGCTCGCCGAACGTCTGGCCCGCCGCGCTCCGCTTCCTCGCCCGCGGGGGCATCGACCTCGACAGCGTGATCACCGCCAGCTTCCCGCTCGAGCAGGCGACCGATGCCCTCGAGGCCGCCCGGCGCACCAGCGAGAACGTCAAGGTCCAGATGGTGAACGGGTGATGAAGGCCGCTCGCTACCACGGTGTCATGGACATCAGGGTCGAGGAGGTCGAGGAGCCGACCGGTGACCTGGGTCCGACCCAGGTCCTGATCAGGCCTCGCTGGTGCGGAATCTGCGGGACCGACCTGCACGAGTACGTCGCGGGCCCGATCGTCACCCCGGTCGATCCTCATCCGCTGACCGGGGCGCAGCTCCCGCAGATCCTCGGTCATGAGCTGTCCGCCGACGTCGTTGCGGTCGGCTCGGAGGTGACCAACGTCGCCCCCGGGGACCGGATCTCGGTGATGCCGCTGGTCTTCTGCGGAACCTGTTACTTCTGCCGTCGCGGTCTCAACCACCTCTGTCAGACGATGGGATGCTTCGGGCTGTCCTGGGACTGGGGCGGCCTCGCCGGGCTCGGCGTGGTCGAGTCCTACCAGGCATGGCGCCTGCCCGACGAGGTGAGCTATGAGCAGGGGGCGTTGGTCGAGCCCGCCGCGGTCGCCGAGTGGGGGGTCGCTCAGGGCGGGGTCAGGCCCGGGGACCGCGTGCTTGTGACCGGTGCCGGGCCGATCGGGGCGCTCGCCGTTCTTGCCGCCCGGGCGGCCGGGGCGGGCGACGTCTACCTGTCCGAGCCGAACGAGCGCCGCGCCCGCCGGGCCTCCGACCTCGGCGCGACCGAGGTCCTCGATCCTCGCGGGACCGACGTGGTCGCCGAGCTGCGCGAGCGCACCGAGGGCGTCGGGGTCGACGTCGCGATCGAGTGCTCGGGCAACGAGGCGGCGCTTCGCACCTGCCTCGGCGCCGTCCGTACTCATGGCACCGTGGTTCAGGTCGGCCTCCATGTGAAGGACGCGGGGTTGGACATGATGGAGGTGAGCGAGCGCGAACTGACCCTCAAGGGCACCTGGTGCTACTCCGTCCACGAATGGCCGCGGATCATGGCGATGATCGCCTCCGGTGCCTTCCCGGTCGAGCGCGCCGTCAGCGCCCGCACCTCGCTCGACCACACGGTCGAGGCAGGCTTCGATCCGCTTATCGACCCGCAGGGAGACCAGATCAAGATCCTCGTAGAGACGACGTAGGGAGGTAGGGGATGGGCAAGCTGGACGGCCGCACGATCGTCATCACCGGCGCCGCGCGCGGCATCGGGCAAGGTGTCGCCAGACGATTGGCGGCCGAGGGGGCGAACGTCGCCGTCGCCGACCTGAACGCGGAGGGAGCCGCCAACGTCGCGGAGGAGATCACCGCGGCGGGCGGCCGCGCGATCGGCATCGGCGCCGACGTCGGCGATCGCGCGAGCGTCAAGGCGGCGCTCGGCGCCGCCGTCACCGAGTTCGGCCGCCTCGATGTGCTCTTCAACAACGCGGGCATCTCGAAGACCCAGCACTTCCTCGAAGTGACCGAGGACGACTACAACCGGATCATGCGGGTCAACGGCCTCGGCGTCCTCTTCGGGATCCAGGAGGCGGCGAAGATCTTCCAGGGCCAGGGCGGCGGCGGCAAGATCGTCAATACCGCCTCGATCGCCGGCAAGGAGGGCTTCCCGCTCTTCCCCGCCTACTGCGCGAGCAAGTTCGCGGTCGTCTCGATGACCCAGTCGGCGGCCCGCGATCTGGCCGGAGATCACATCACCGTGAACGCCTTCTGTCCGGGCGTCGTCACGACGGAACTCTGGGATCAGCTCGACCGGGAGTCTCGCGACGTGGGGGAGACCGAAACCGAGGGACAGTTGCTGGAGCAATTCAGCGAAGGCATTCTCGTCGGGCGGACGTCGACCCCGGAAGACATTGCCGGCCTCTGCGTCTTTCTAGCCTCGACCGACTCCGACTACATCACCGGACAATCGATCAACGTCGACGGCGGCATGCTCGTGCATTGAATCAGGTGCTCAGCCGCGGGTCATTGTCGCGACCGACCACGACCCAGATCGAGATCATCGGCTCGTTGCCGATGTTCGCGATCCGATGCGGGGTCCGTGCATCGAACGTGATCGAGTCGCCGGAAGTCAGCTCCCAGGTGTCATCTCCCACCGTGGCCCCACACCGCCCCTGGAGCACCAGCCCGTACTCGGCTCCCCCGTGGACCATGAGTTCGTCGGCCGGGGCCGACTCACCGCCGACCGGATAGGTGCACAGGACGAAGTCGAGGTGCGGATCGTCGGTGGCCGTCAGTCGTTCCCAGTGGACGCCGGTGGCCAATGTCAGGCGTAGGCGGTTGTCGGCGCGGAGGACCGGGCCCTCACTCGGCGCTTGCCATCTGCTGGGCCGGCCATTGGCGCCTTCCTCATCAGGCCCAGGTGACGGGGCGGCATCGCCAGTTTGGAAGAGCTCATCCAAGGAGATGTCGAGACGGGTGGCGATCGCATAGAGCGTTGCTACAGAGGGCGATGATTTGCCGTGCTCGATCTGCGAGATCAGGCTGGCGGAAACGCCGAGATCGCGGGCCAACACCCGCAGGCCGACCCCCGCTTCGAGCCGGCGTGCGCGCAGTTTCTCGCCCAGCAGCGATGCAAACCCTTCACCGACGAGCACGCCGCAGGCTTCGTCTTGTCGTTCGTCCATCGCCTCTTGTCACCTTCGTCGCCCAGAATCTCTGTCCGCCTGGTCCTAGGCTAATCGAGCAATAGAAGACTTTAGCTGGTTTAAATGCGGTTGACGCCCGCGTTCAATTTCGTTTACCCTCTGTGCAACGGCACGCACGGGAATGCACGCCGCGAGAGGAGAGGGGCACCAGCAGATGGCAAAACAGAAGATCAGTGCGGGCGGCTTCCAGTGGCCTGCCTCGACCGTCATCGTCGTCGGGACCGCCGCCCTCT
>JAFDWG010000177.1 GCA_018268605.1 Actinomycetota bacterium
GTCTCATGGAGGTCACAGCCTGCCAGGACCTCCATGAGACGCCCAGGGCACCGCACTAGGACTGCCGCCCCTCGGACGGCCGCCCCCGCCGGCGCAACGCCCGCGCCACAATGCCCCCATGGAATTCCAACGCACCGACTTCGTCTCCGTCCCGGTCGCCGACATGGCGCGGGCGAAAGCCTTCTACCGCGACCTCCTCGGCCTCCACAGTCCCGACTGGGACGCCGGCTGGCCGGAGATCGAGACCGGCAACGTCTCGCTCTATCTGGTCGACCCGACCGTGATGGGCCAGGAGTTCGCGCCGCACGTGGCGCCGATCGCGCTGCGGGTCGACGACGTCGCGGCGGCGAAGGCCGAGCTCGAAGGCCGCGGACTCGAGTTCTCGGGCAAGCAGGACACCGGCGTCTGCAATATGGCCTTCTTCAGCGACAGCGAGGGCAACTCGTTGATGCTGCATCGCCGCTACGCCCCGGTCGAGTAGCCCGCCGCCGGGGCCTGTCTCTAGGAGCCGAGCGCGCGCAGGAAGTCAGGGACCCGGCCGGCGCCGAAGTCGAAGTAGCGCGCCCAGTCGGGACGGATGCTGATCCGCGCCATCCGGTCGTAGGTCTCGCGGACCGCGGCTTCGAAGCCGGCGAGCTCCTCGCCCGCCATCGACTTGGCCGCCGCCTCGAGGTACTCCGGCACGACACCGTCGAGGACCTCGATCTCGGCGTCCCCACGGAGGAGCAGGGCCCGGGTCGGCCTCTGGGTGTCGATCGTCAATGCCACCCGCGGCCGGGCGCGGAGCGCCGCGTGCTTCGGCGAGGTCGGATGGGTGGCGACCACCACCGCCTGGCCGGTCCAGAGGAAGCCCATCGGGACGGCGCGCGGGGTGCCGTCGAGCCCGTCGTAGGCGAGACGCGCGAGCGTGGCCGTGCGCAGGATCTCCGCCGCCGGCGCCAACTCCGCCTGCATCTCCTCGGGCGTCATCTGAGTCATTCGGGCCTCCTGGCTTCGGGGTGTTTCCCCGCGGTCGGAGCCGACCCGCCGTTTGCGACATCGAGCGGGTGGAGTTAGGGTCGGCCGGTGCCGAGCGTACTCATCACCGGCGCCGGGCGGGGGATCGGACGGGCCACCACGCTGCGCCTCGCGCGCGCGGGCTGGACCGTCTACGCGACCGTGCGCCAGGCCGCCGACGGTGAGGCCCTCGCCGCCGAGGGGGTGGGCGGCGCCGTCCGTCCGCTGACCCTGGACGTGACCAGCGACGAGCAGATTGCGGCGCTCCCCGACGCTCTCCCCGAGCGCCTCGACGCGATCGTCAACAACGCCGGCATCGTCGTCTCGGGCCCGCTGGAGACGCTTTCGGCCGACGACCTCCGCGAGCAGTTCGAGGTCAACGTCGTCGGCGCCGTCGCCCTCACCAACGCGGTGCTGCCGCGGCTGCGGGCGGCGCGCGGGCGGATCGTCTTCGTCTCCTCGCTCAGCGGCATCGTCTCGACCCCGATGACCGGTGCCTACAACGCCTCCAAGTTCGCCCTCGAGGCGCTCGCCGACGCCTGGCGCCTGGAGCTGCGCCCCTGGGGCATCAAGGTGATCCTGGTCGAGCCGGCGATGACCGATACCGACCTCTGGCGCAATGCGCCGGAGACCCTCGAATCCGAAGTGGCCGCGATGACCCCCGAGCACCGTGACCTCTACGCCGATCACCTCGCCGGGATGCGGAAGGCGATCCCGAAAATCCAGAAGCTCGCCAAACCCGTCGACACCGTCGCCGCGACCATCGAGCGCGCCCTCACCGCACCGAAGCCGAAGGCCCGCTACCCGGTCGGCGTCGACGTCAAGGTCCAGGCTGCCCTCAGCGGCGTCACGCCTTCCCGGGTGATGGACGCGGTGAACGGCAAGCTGACCGGCACCCCCCGCCGCGCCGCCGACTAGATTTCCCGCCCGTGGAGGCGACGCCCGACCGGTCGGCTGACCTGCCGCTCGGCGAGTGCGTCGAGTGGAGCCCGGTCGCGGCGCCGTCCGGGAAGGTGCTGCGGGGTGAGCGGGTGATCCTGCGCCCGTTCGATCTGGCGGCCGACGCCGAGTCCCTGTACGCGGCGACGCGGGACGACCCCGCGATCTGGACCTACCTGCGGATCGGGCCGTTCGCGGACGCACGGGGGCTGCATGCCGTCCTCGAGGAAGAGGCGACCGCCGACGGTTACGTCTTCTACGCGATCGAACCGACGGCCGCAGGGCGGGCGCGGGGCCAGGCCGGCTACATGCGGATCGACCCGGCGAACGGCACGATCGAGATCGGCAGCATCTTCTTCGCCGCCGGGCTCCGTCGCACGGCCGCCGCCACCGAAGCGATCTTCCTCCTCGCCCGCCACGTCTTCGACGACCTCGGCTACCGCCGTCTCGAGTGGAAGTGCAACGCGTTGAACGCCCCCTCGCGTCGGGCGGCGGAGCGCTTCGGCTTCCGCTTCGAGGGCATCTTCCGCAAGGACGAGATCATCAAGGGCCACAATCGCGACACCGCCTGGTTCTCGATCGTCGACGACGAGTGGCCGGCGGTTCGTGCCGCCTTCGAGGCGTGGCTCGACCCGGCCAACTTCGCCGCCAATGGGAGCCAGAAGCGCTCGCTCGCCGAGCTGACCGCGGGCCACTGATACGTTCGGGGCAGCAGCGATCTCGATCTCGTCAAGGCGGAGCGTCCCGCCGTCGACGGTGACGATGAGCTCTCCGACGCGCCCGAAGAACGCGCCGTGCGCTTCCTCGTCGTTCAGGTCGACGACGTGGCTGCACCTGGCGGCTCAGCGCCGGCTGGGCGATGTGGAGGCGTCATCGTGCGCTCGCGGCGAGGCGCTGTCCAAGATCGATCCGTGCCCGAGTGATGCGCTCACGGCATCAGCGATTTCCTTTCGCGGTTGGGGTATGTAGATGGGCGTGGGACCACGACTACATCTCGCGACCGCCATCGCGCTCGTGTGCCTGGCACTTCTCGCAGTGGCGAGCGGCGCCTCGGCGGCGGCGACGCAGGTATCTCTGTCGGCACGGGTGAAGCCCGCCGGGAGCGACCGCGTCCTGGTGATGGGGAGGGTGACCCCGGCGCCGCGGGCCGCGCGGGTCGAGGTCCAGGCGAAGCGGGCGGGAGGCTGGCGGCGCTTCGTCTCCGGGCGCCTGCGCCACGGAGCCTTCAAGCTGAGCCACCGGGCGGCCGCCACCCTCGTCCTCCGCGCGCGGGCCTTCGCGGGCAGGCGGCTGCTCGGCATCTCACCGGTGCGGACGGTCAAGATCCGGAAGTCGGCGGCGCGCGGCCCCGGGAATGGTGGGCCCATACCGAGGGTCTCGCGGCGGCGGGCTTGACGCCCGGTGAACAGGCGTTCGAGTTCCCCCGCTTCGCGGTGGAAGCGGTCGGCCTCACGGCCGGCCCGACGACGGTCCCCGCGGCGGCGGTCGCGCCGCTTCTCTACTCCGGGACGACCCCGGCGAACGGCGTCACCGCGACGCTCCTCGACGGCACCGGGGGCTTCACCGAGGCCCAGGCGACGGGGAAGATCGTCGTCGTCTCCGTCCCTTACGAACACAACTCGAAGGCGGTCGGCCTCGACCCGGCGATCGAAAAGGCGGTCGCCGGCGGGGCGGCAGGGTTCGTCGCCGTGACCCAGGCGGTCGGCGACTACCCGAAGTGGGAAGACGTCAACGCCCGCAAGGGCACCGGGCCGCTGCCCGTGCTGATGGTCGGCAAGCGCTCCGGCGCGGCGGTGCTCGCGGCCGCGGAAGCCGGACAGACGGGCACGCTCACCCTTGCGGCCGCCACCTCCGGCGTCTCCTGCGAGCGCGACGTCTGGGGCGAACTGGAAGGCGCCGACCCAAGTCGCCGCGTCTTCGTCGGCACCCCGCTCAGCTCGTTCACGCCCTCGGCCTCCGAACACGGCAGCGGGGTCGCGATCGCCCTCGGCCTCGCCCGCCACTACGCGTCGCTGCCGCGATCCCAGCGCCCGGAGACGCTCGTCTTCATGGCGCTCGGCGGCCACGAAATCGGCTGGCTGGGGTTACAGGCGCTGCTGGCGAGCCCACGCGGCGCGTGGTTCCGGGAAGCCGATGCCTACGTGCACCTCGGCTCCGCCCTCGGCGCGCCGCGGGCCGAAGAGCAGCCGGACGGGACGATCGCCACGACGCCGGAACCGGACCCGACCGGCCGCCTGCACGACTCCGAGAACCCGCTGCTCGAACGCGGCATCCTCGAAGACTTCGCGGCGGCGGGCGTGCCGACGCCGGAAACGCCACCCCACATCGCGAGCGGCGGCGAGCAGACCAACGCCTACGCGGCCGGCATCCCTACCGTCTCCTTCAGCGGCGCGAGCCTCTTCTTCCACACCGCCGGCGACGTCCCGAGCACCGTCGACCCGACGATCCTTGCCAAGGACGCCGACGCCTTCCGCC
>JAFDWG010000178.1 GCA_018268605.1 Actinomycetota bacterium
CTCGTGATCGGCGTGATCATGGCCTTCGGCTTCGACAACGGCGCCGCCGGCCTCCAGGACACCGTCAACACGACCTGGATCTCCGGGCTCGGCGTCGACTACAGCCTCGGGATCGACGGGCTGAACCTCTTCCTGATCCTGCTGACGGCCCTGCTCTGGACCGGTGGGATCGGGTTCGCGGCGTTCCGCGAGCAGGAGCGCCCTCAGCTCTTCTTCTTCCTGATGCTGGCGGCGGAGACGGCGACGCTCGGCTCGTTCCTTTCGCAGGACCTGCTGCTCTTCGTCCTCTTCTTCGACCTGATGCTGGTGCCGTTCTACTTCCTCTTCGGCATGTGGGGGAAGGACCGCTCGGCCGAAGGCGGGCCGACGGCGCCGCAGGCGACGCTGAAGATGATGATCTACACGCTGATCGGCTCGCTGCTGATGCTGGTCGGCGCGATCGCCACGGCGATCATCTCCGCGCACGGCGGCCACCTCACCTTCTCGATCCAGGCGATTTCCGAACAGGGCCTGCCGCTCGGCTCGCAGCGCTGGATCTTCTGGTTCTTCGCCGCCGCCTTCCTGGTCAAGATGCCCGCCTTCCTCGTGCACGGCTGGATGCCGGACGCCTACCGGGCGGCGCCGCTGCCGGTGCTGGTCGTCTTCTCCGGCGTGCTCGCGAAGGTCGGCGCCTACGGGTTCCTGCGGGTGGTGCTGCCGCTCTTCCCCGAAGCGGTCTCCCAGTTCCAGACGATCATCCTGCTGGTCGCCCTGGCCTCGATCCTCTACGGCTCGGTGATGGCCTTCACCCAGACCAACGTGAGGCTGATCGCCGGTTACTCCTCGGTGGCGCAGCTCGGCTTCATCACCGCCGGGATCTTCGCCCTGCGGGCCGACGGCTCCGATGGGGCGATCCTGCAGATGGTCAACCACGGCCTGGTCGTCGCGCCGCTCTTCATCATCGTCGCGATCCTGGTCGAGCGGACCGGCTCGGAGGACCTGCGCTCGATGGGCGGGATGGCGATGCGGGCCCCGGTGCTCGCCGCCCTCTTCCTCGTCGTCGTCCTGGCGACCCTGGCGATGCCCGGATCGGCCAACTTCATCGGCGAGTTCTACATCCTCAACGGGCTCTTCCAGTCGAAGATCGTCTTCGCCTGTATCGCGATCTCCGGCGTGGCGATGTCGGCCTACTACGCGCTGCGGCTCTACCAGGGGACGATGCACAATCGAAAGCCCGACGGCATCGCGTCGCGGGAGATCAGCCTGCGTGACGGTGTCATCCTCGCGCCGCTCGTCCTCTGC
The DNA here is from genome assembly GCA_018268605.1 of Actinomycetota bacterium. GTDB lineage: Bacteria > Actinomycetota > Thermoleophilia > Solirubrobacterales > 70-9 > VAYN01. Next base: position 1,282 of record JAFDWG010000178.1, read on the forward strand.
ATCCTGGGCCTCGCCCTCTACCCGCAGCTGATCCTCCACCGCGCCGACCCGAGCGTGCAGCAGTCGGTCAGCGCGGTCACTGAATCCAACGAATCGAACCTGGCGGTGGACAAGTAATGGCAGGCGAAGGCTTCAACGCTCCCCACGTCGACTACGCGGGGATCTCCCCGATCATCGCGCTGACCGTCGGCCTGCTCGTCGTCCTGATGAGCGGGGTCTTCCCGACGACGAAGCGCTGGGCGCCGGGGCTGGCCGTGATCACGCTGGGCGCGACGGCGGGCCTCCTCCTCTGGCACTGGAACGACAACATCAGCCTGGTAGCCGGGGCACTGCGGGTCGACAACCTGGCGATCTCGATCTCGTTGATCGCGATCCTCAGCGCCTTCTTCACGGTCCTCCTGTCGATCCGCGAGAGGGCGGCCGAGGAAGCCGGTCACGGCGAGTACTACGCGCTGCTGCTCGGCTCGGTGCTCGGAATGGTGCTTCTGGCCGAGTCGGAGAACCTTGTCACCTTCTTCGTCGCCCTGGAGACGCTCTCGATCCCGCTCTACATCCTCTGCGCCAGCAACCTGCGGCGCGAGGGCTCGCTCGAGTCGGGGCTGAAGTATCTGATCGTCGGCTCGCTCGGTTCGGCGACCCTTCTCTACGGCATGGCCTTCCTCTACGGCGGCACCGGCTCCACCGACTTCGCCGGCATCGCCCACGGCATCGAAGCCAAAGGCCTGGTGGGCGACCCGCTGATCCTGATCGGCATCGCCCTGGCCGCCGTCGGCCTCGCCTTCAAGACCTCGGTGGCGCCCTTCCACCAGTGGACGCCGGACGTATACCAGGGCGCGCCCACCCCGATCACCTCATTCATGGCGGTGGCGACCAAGGCCGCCGCGTTCGCCGTCTTCGTCCGCTTCTTCGTCGTCGCCCTCGGTCCGGAGACCGGCGACTGGCAGATGGGCCTGGCCATCCTGGCGGCGATCTCGATCGTCGTCGGCAACGTCGGCGCGATCACCCAGGACTCGCTGAAGCGCCTCCTTGGCTACTCCGGCGTGGCGCAGGCCGGCTACATGCTCGGCGGGATCGTCGTCGCCTCCGAAAAGGGGCTCAGCTCCCTGGTCTTCTACCTCGCCACCTACCTGTTCATGAACCTCGCGGCCTTCGCCGTGATCGTCGCCCGCGAGCGCGAAACCCCGTTCGGCGACGACATCCGCGGGGTCCGCGGGCTCGGCGCAGAGCGCCCGGCGCTGGCCTGGCCACTGACGATCTCGATGCTCGCCCTGGCCGGCCTCCCGGCGACCGCGGGCTTCATCGGCAAGCTCTACCTGATCGAGGCCCTGGTCGAAGGCAACTTCACCTGGCTCGCCGTCTTCATCGCGGTCGGCACGATGATCTCCCTGGCCTACTACCTGCGGGTGGTCGCGGCGATGTGGATGAGCCCCGGCGAAAGCGCGGTCACCGCGGGCGCCGCTCCGGTCATCTCCGGCGCCTCGCCGGAAGCCGACCCGATCGACCTCGGCGCGGCCCGTCGCTGGTACCTGGTGGGGCCGGCGGTGGTCGCCGCCTTCGCGACCGTCTTCTTCGGCGTCATCCCGCAGCCGCTGGTCGACTTCGCGACCCACGCGGGCGCCTCGCTCTTCTAGCCGTCCCCCGTCGGCCCTGAGCGCCGCTCCGCCTCACCGCGCCCGCTGAGCACGCCCGCGGCGCGGCCGGTATATCTCCGCTTCCGATGGACGTCCTACTCACCGCCGGGCTGATCGTCGCCGGCACCGCGGTGGGCGTCGGCGCGGAGCACCGCTATCCGACCGCCGCGATCGGTCTGGCCCGCCGCCTGATGCGCCTGATCCTCTACGTCGCGGTCCCGATCGTCATCTTCTTCAACCTGGCCAAGGCGTCGATCAGCCTCGACAACGCCGTCGGGATCCTGCTCGCCCTGCTCACGATGATCCTGATCGGGACGTTCGCCTGGTTCGTCTCGAGTCGCGTGCTCGGCCTCTCGCGCCCGCAGACCGGGGCTGTCATCGTCGCGGCGACCGTCTCCAACACCGGCTACCTCGGCTACCCCCTCACCGTCGCCCTGCTCGGCCATGACCAGCTCTCCACCGGCGTGCTCTACGACGTCCTTGTCTCCGGTCCCGTCTTGATGCTGGGCGCGTTCGGGGTTGGTGCGGCCTTCGGCGATCGGGCGGGCGAAGGGCTGAAGGCGCGGGCCAAGGCATTCCTGACCCGTAATCCGCCCCTCTACGCGGCGATCCTCGGCCTCCTCGCCCCGCACGCGCTGGCACCGCAATTTCTCGTCGATGCGTCCCAGCTGCTGGTGATCGCCGTGTTGCCGGTCGGCTTCTTCGCCGTCGGCGCGACCCTCGCCGAGGGGGCCGAACACGGCGAGCTGCCGATCCCGCCGCCGTTCGACCGACCGGTGGCGCTGGCGGTCCTCACCCGGATCGCCCTCGGTCCGGCGGTGCTGATGCTCCTGGCGGCGCCGTTGATCGACCTGCCCTCGGCCTACCGCCTGATGTCGGCGATGCCGACGGGGCTGAACGCGATGATCGTCTCCCATGCCTACGGGCTCGACAACCGCACCGTCGCCGAGGCGATCACCTGGTCGACCGCGATCGTCGTCGCGGCGGCCCTGATCTCGCTTCTCCTCTAGCTGCCCTAAGCTCGCTTCCAGGACCATGCTCCACCACGCCGGAATCGAGGTTTCGCCCGCCGATCTCGACCGCACCGTCGAGTTCTTCACGATCCTCGGCTTCACCCAGGTCCCCGACCCATTCGACGGCGGCTTCACCTGGCTCGAATCCGCCGGCACCCAGATCCACCTCATGCACGAGGACGTCCCCGCCGTGCCACCCCGCGCCCACATCGCCGTGGTCTGCCCCCACATCGACGCCACCCTCGCCCGCCTCCAAGAGCACGGCTTCGAGGTCGAACGCCGCCGCGAACACTGGAACGAGCCCCGAGCCCTCGCCACCGCCCCCGGCGGCCACCGCGTCGAGCTGATGAAGGCCCCGCCGCCACGCACCGCGTAGGTCGGGGCGAGGCACGGCAAGGGACGCAAGGGTCTGCGGCGAGCACGGCCGTCTCGGCCACGGCCCGGGC
>JAFDWG010000179.1 GCA_018268605.1 Actinomycetota bacterium
ACCCGGCCGTCTCGGCCACGGCCACAGCCGGCCAGGGCCGTGGCCGAGACGGCCGGGCCCCGCCGGCCCTTGCGTCCCTTGCCCGTCCCCCGCCGCCGTGAATCAACCGTCTAGTTGTCCTAGAGCGGATTGCGGCCCGCGGTGAACCAGCCGCCATCGATGACCATGGCGGTCCCGTGGATGAAGCCCGCCTCCTCGCCGGCCAGGTAGACGGCCATCCGGGCGATCTCCCAGGGTTGTCCCCAACGTCCCGCGGGCGTGCGGGCGATCTCCTCCTCGACGCCCGGCGCGATCGAGGCTCCCTCGCCGATGTTCATCCCCGTCTCGATCGAGCCAGGGCAGATCGCGTTGACCCGGATCCCGTGCTTGCCGTAGTCGAAGGTGAGCTGCCGGGTGAGCCCGAGGATGCCGTGCTTCGAGGAGGTGTAGCAAGGGCCGGCTCCCCCTGCGCTGATCGCGCAGAGCGACGCCGTGTTGACGATCGCACCCTCCCCCTGTCTCAACATCGTCGGGATCACTGCCCGAGCGACGAGGAACGGCCCGGTCAGGTTGACCGCGATCACGCGGTTCCATTCCTCGAGCGGGACTTCGTGGGCGGGAACGTAGTTGTCCATGATGCCCGCGTTGTTGCAGAGCACGTCGATCCGTCCGAAGCGCCCGAGGACGGCGTCGACCGCGGCGCTGACGGAACTCCAGTCGGACACGTCGGTGGCCACCGCAAGCCCACGATCGGGCTCACCCAACCGAGCCACCGTCTCCTCGGCCGCCGCCAGGTCGACGTCCAGCGCGGCGATCGAGGCTCCTTCGGCGAAGAACTCCTCGGCCATCGCCCGGCCGATCCCCGCACCCCCACCCGTGATCAGGACGACTTTTTCATCCATGCCCAATCGACTCACACCTCCTCCTGCATCGCCGGCATCCATCGCGTGTAGAGATAACACAAGCAAGCGCTTGACAGCCTTTCGCGAGCGGTGTCCGTCCCCGCTTTGGCGCTGGCTAGAGTGAGACCGTCGATGCGGATCCGTGAGGCGACAGAGGGAGACGCGACGCGAGCGGCCTCCCTCTGGACCGAGGCCTACAGCAATCAGAGCCCGCACGAAGGCCGGACCGAGCCCTACGATGAGGGCGAGCTGGGAGTTGCCACCGCGACGGCGCGGGTGCTGGTCGCCGAATCGGCACCGGGCGAGGTGATCGGGATCGTCGCCTTGATTTCGGCGGCATCTCCCGATGGAGCCGTGGCCGAGGTCGGTGAGGCCGAACTGGCGCGGTTGGCGATCGCGAATGGCCGGCGGGGCGAAGGGGTCGGGCGGGCCCTCGCCCGGCGGGTGATCGCCCTGGCCCGCGAGGAAGGTGCGCAGCGCATGGCGCTCTGGAGCCGCCCCTACCAGCGGGAGGCACATTCGCTTTACGAATCGCTCGGATTCCGCCGGGCTCCCGATCGCGACCAGCGTGATCCCGACGGACGCCGCTGGGTCTTCACCGTCCACCTCGAACCCGGTCCACGGGCAGGCGAGGGCTAGACCTCGCCGCGACGGGCCGGCCCTGAGATCGACTGTCTCGCGGGCGGCGGTGCCAGGATCTGAACCAGGACCGCAAGCAGGACCAGGAGCCCACCGACGATCGCTCCCAGCGTCGGTGACTGGGTTCCGCCGACCCATACCCAGACCGGCCCCAGCACCATCTCGAGGAGGGAGATCATCGCCACCTCGGCGACGGGAAGGCGCCGCGCGGCGGCGACGAAGAACGCGTATCCGAGGGCCAGCTGACCGGCGCCGAGGAGGCACATCCAACCCAGCGCTTCCAGGCTGACCGTGGCCGGATCGGCGAACGGCGCCGAGCCGGCGAAGATGACGACCTGCGCGAGGCAGAGAGCGCGAAACATCGGCACGTCCGGGTACTTCGCGCAGACGACGAGGATCCCCGCGAAGGTCACGGTCGCGACCAGGGCGAGGGCGTCGCCGAGCCACGTGCCCGCGCTCGGGGCGCCGATCGTCGTGACGATCCCCAGCAGTGCGATCGCACTGGCGATCACGGACCTCGAAGCGATCGGCTGGCCGAGGAAATAGACGCCGAGCAGAGCCGCCATGATCGGCCCGGTGGCAATGAAGAAGAGGACGTTGGGAACCGAGGTCTCGTTGAGCGCGGCGATGAACGCGACGCTGGTCATCGCCGTGAGAGCGGTGACCAGGAGGCCGACGGATCCGCTCACGTCGACCGGCTTGCGGCCGTCGTCGGCGAGGTGCGATCGTCCATACAGCGCGAGCAGGGCCAACGCCAGAAAGGCGAAGAGGCTGCGACCCGCCAGCTGCGTGGCGAGGTCGACGTGGAGCTGCTCCTGCAAGATGCCGGCGGTCGACCAGGTGCAGGCGGCAAGCACCGCGAAGGCGACCCCGCGACGATCGGTGACCGTCACGACGGCATACTCACGTCACGCCAGGAAGCGAACGGTGATCCCCTCGCAGTTACGGTGGCGATCGGAGAACTTCCAATCCGGTTCGCCGATCACTTCCACCTTCTCGTAACGTTCGGCCACACAGGTGAGGGCGGTCCTGAGCGATACGCGGGCGAAGTTCATGCCCGGGCAGGTGTGCCTCCCGAGGCCGAAGGCGATGCCCATGTTGGCCTCCTTGGGTCGCCTGTGGTCGAACTGATCGGGGTTCTCGAACACGGCAGGGTCGCGCAGCGCGGCTCCCAGGATGAAGCGGAGCGAGGCCCCGGTCGGCACGTTCATCCCGCCGATCTCGAGCGGCTCGGTGGTGTAGCGGTCAAGTGCCAACTCGGGCGCCGCGAGGCGGATCACCTCGTCGAGAATCGGTTCCCGCGCGGCCGGCTCGTCGCGGTAGATGGCGAGGAGCCCGGGATGTTCGTCGAACGCGACCAGCGCGCAGGCGAGCACGTAGCCAGGGTTGTGGCCGGCGCCGGCCCAGAAGGCCTGCAGGTGCTCCTTGACGCTGCGTTCGGTGATCTTGCCTTCGTCGATGAGGGTGAGCCAGTGATCCACCAACGATCCGTCCCCCCGGTGCTCCCTCTTCCACCGGATCAGGGTGTCGACGCGCGTCAGCATGTAACCGAAACCCTCGTAGGCCCGGACGACGTCGTCCGGCGAGGGGTCCCAGGTCATACCCATCATCGTGAGGTTCGTCGCATGAACCATTTCGGAGGCGTCTTCCAGAGGGAGGCCCATCACCTGAGCGATCCCCGCCATCTGCGGCATGACGCCGAGCTGACGATGGGCCTCCAGGAGGATGCCGTCCTGGCCCACCTCATCGAGGGAGGTCCTCGTCTGATCGGCGATCGCCTCGACCAGTGCATCCATCGCTTTCAGCGTGAAGAAGGGAGCGAACGTGCGGCGCAGCGCGGTGTGCTCCTCGCCGTCCTTGCGCAACACCATGCTGTCGTTTGCCGCCCACGGCCCGGTACCCAGATCTTCCTCGGAGACCGAGACCAGCGAGCGGTCCTTGGCGTGCCTGACCACCAGGTCGTACCCGGTCACCACATAGCTGCCATCTTCGAGCCGGACTATCGGGTACTGCTCGACGAGCCTGGCGAACCACGGCCACGGAGCGCGCCGGAACTCCGGATCCCCCCAGGGAAGGAGTTCTTCATCGGTGGGCTGTGCGAGGGTCTGCTCCGGGGGGTTCATGTTCTGCTCCTGTCTCCGCCGCGCGCTCGGTCAGCCGGCGGCCTGTCGAAGGTCCTTGTCCGCGGCTCGGCTGAGAATCTCGACATTGCTGCGCACCCAGGCCTCCGCGGTCTCGGCGTAGGACTCGGTGCCGGAGGCGTCGTGTCTGCCGACGTCGCCGGCGTGCTCGGCACCGAGTTCGACCATCAGCTCGACGAACAAGTCGATCGCGTTGTTGTAGGTGTCGTAGACGCTGTCCCCGAGGCCGAAGGCCGCGAACCGCAACGAAGACAGGTCGGGGCGCTGGTCGGTGAGCGCTTCGTAGAAGGGAAGCGCCGTCATCGGCAACTCACCATCGCCGTAGGTCGAAGTGACCACGATCGCCAGGTCCATCTCCGTCAGGGCGCCGAGGTCCAGCTCGTCCATCGCGACGATCTCGGTCTCCAGCTCAGACGCGGCGAGAGCGGCTGCGATGTCGTCGGCCGCGACCTCGGCATTGCCGGACTCGGTTCCGAAAAGAATCGTTATCGCACCCACGACAGTCGCCCACCGTTCCTCTCGCCCGCTGTTTCAGCTTCCCATTTCTCCATCAAGTCCCCGACCGGGAAGGCGCCGCACGGTATCAACATGCCGAATGCTAAGCAAGCGCTGGTTCCGGTCCGGCCCCGGTATTCCGGTCGTCCAGCGCTACAGCTGATCCACGGCGCCCCGAGCGGAGTACCATCAGGTG
>JAFDWG010000017.1 GCA_018268605.1 Actinomycetota bacterium
CCCCGATCTCGAATACGGCGGCCTGAAGGTCCCCGGCGCTTCCGTCCACGCCGCCTTCGTCGCCGCGCTCGGCGACGGCTACGCGACGGTCGCGACCGCCGAGGACCTGCTCACCGAGTCGGCCTAGTCGAAGGTTCCGCCTGCGGCCATCCCAGCATCCGCGGGGCGGCAACAGCGATCGTCTGCGGGTGCTGGACACGGCCGAGGTCGACCGCCTCGATCGCGCCGTCGGGCGCTCGTAGATCCGTCGCACAGTGGCGCGTGTTCAGTGGTGCGACGATCTGCTCGGTAGACGAGAAGTAGAGCCGCACCGGGACGTCGGGATCCCGGCGGCAGGTGCAGTCGTTGGCGTGCAGGGCCACGCAGCAGCTCGCCTTGCGGATGCGCGAGGCAGTCGAGGAACTCCGGGGGTGGCTCTATACGCCACCAAAGCTCCACAGGCACCGTGACGAGGCCTCGGAACCTCACGAGAGCGTCACGTAAGTCCGACTTCCCCACGAACCTTTTGCCGCCTCTCCCACGGAACCCGCCCAGGACGACATAGGACTGCCCCACCGGCCCGAACGATCCCCCTAGGCCGGCTCGGCAGCCCCTATCGCCTCCTCCTCCGGAGCCTTCGCGCGGGGCACGACGACGATCGCGACCGCCAGGGCGGCGGCGACGAGCGCGGCGGCGATGGCGAAGGCGAGGTGGTACCCGCCGGTGAGGGCCGCGGCCGAGGAGGCGCCTTCCCGCGCCAGGGTGGCCGTCCGCGAGGCCGAGAGGGTCGCCAGCACCGCCAGGGAGAGCGCTCCGCCGACCTGGGCGGTGGTGTTGACCAGCCCCGAGGCGAGGCCTGCGTCGCTCGGCGTCGCCGTCGACATCGCCAGGTTCATCTGGGCCGGGAAGCAGATCCCGCCGCCGCAGCCGATCAAGAGCATCACCGGCAGTAGCCGGGTGACGTAGTCGGCGTCCGCCGGTGCCTGGGTGAAGAGCAGGAGGCCCGCAACGACCAGGGTCAGCCCGGCGATCGCGGTGAGGCGGGCGCCGAGGCACATCGCCAGGCGGTCGGCGAAGCGGAGGGACAGCACCGCCATCACCGAGGTCATCGGCAGGAAGGAGAGCCCGATCTGCAGCGCGTCGTAGTCGAGGACCCGCTGCATGTAGAGCGAGCCGAGGAAGAACATCCCGAACATGCCGGCGCCGCTCAGTCCCTGGACCAGGTTGGCGCCCGCGATCGTGCGGGAGCGGAGGATCCGCAGCGGGATCAGCGGTGCGGTCGCCCGGGTCTCGCGCCAGAGGAACGCGAGGAGCAGGGCGATCGAGACGGCCGCGCAGGCGAGCGTGGTCCCCGCGCCGAAGCCTTGCTCGGCAGCCGGCTTGACGATCGTGTAGACCCCGGCCATCACGCTGGCGGTGATCAGGGCCGCGCCCGGCAGGTCGGCGCCGCGGCCGATGCCGATACCGGCGTCGCGCTCGATCATGCGGGCCGCCGCGGCGGCGGTGAGGATGCCGATCGGCACGTTGACGAAGAAGATCCAGTGCCAGTCGAGAGCCTGGGTGAGGGCACCGCCGAAGACGAGGCCGAGCGAGCCGCCGCCGGCAGCGACGAAGGCGTAGACGCCGATCGCCTTGGCCTGCTCCCGCGGCTCCGGGAACATCATCACGATCATCCCCAGGATCACCGCCGAGGTCATCGCCCCGCCGGCGCCCTGGACGAAGCGGGCGGCGACCAGCACCGCCTGGCTGTCGGCGAGCCCGCACGCCAGCGAGGCCGCGGTGAAGACGCCGAGCCCGGCGAGGAACACGCCGCGGCGGGAGGTCAGGTCGCCGAGGCGTCCGGCGAGGAGCAGCAGGCCGCCGAAGGCGATCATGTAGGCGTTGACGACCCACGCGAGGTCGGCGCCGGAGAAGCCGAGGTCGTCCTGGATCGAGGGCAGGGCGACGTTCACGATCGTCACGTCGAGGACGATCATCAGCGCCCCGGCGCAGAGGACCAGCAGGGCGGCCCAGCGGTTGGCGGGGGCCGAGGGGGTGGACGGTGGGGAGTTCACGGTGCCTCCTTGGTCTGGATCCGGGCCGCCCTTCGCGGCCCTTTCCCCGTGGTCGGAGCCGTCCGCGATTTCTCTACATCCGGTCGATCACTCTTCGTCGAGCGCCGCGGCGCGCCGTTCCAGGTGGCGGCGCTCGGGCAGGCTGGTGCTGAGGCGCGCCGCTTCGCGGAAGCCGTCGCGGGCGGCGATCGGGTCGCCCGACATCTCGAGCAGGTGGGCCCGCACGGCGGCGAGGCGGTGGTGTTCGGCCAGCCGCTCGTCGCCGTCGAGCGTCACCAATAGGGCGAGGCCCTCCTCCGGCCCTTCGACCATCGCCACCGCGACGGCGCGGTTCAGGGTTACGATCGGGCTCGGATCGAGTTGGTCGAGGACCCGGTAGAGGGCGAGGATCTGCGGCCAGTCGGTCGCCTCGGCGGAAGGCGCCTCGGAGTGCAGGGCGCTGATCGCCGCCTGCACCTGGTAGGGGCCGGTCGGGCCGCGGCGGAGCGCCGCGTCGACCAAGGCCATCCCCTCCTCGATCTCCTCGCGGTCCCACCGGCCGCGGTCCTGCTCGGCGAGCGGCACCAGATCGCCGGCCTCGTCGGCGCGAGCGTCGCGGCGGGCGTCGGTGAGGAGCATCAGGGCGAGCAGTCCGGTGACCTCGCTCTCGGTGGGGAGGAGGCGGGCCAGCATCCGCACCAGCCGGATCGCTTCTCGGCTGAGGTCGGCGCGCCGCAGCTGGGCTCCCGCGCTGGCGGTGTAGCCCTCGTTGAAGATCAGGTAGAGGACGTGCAGCGCGGCGCGCAGGCGCTCGCCTCGTTCCTCGGCGGCCGGCATGGTGAACTCGCCGCCGGCCCTCCTGATCGTCTGCTTGGCGCGGCTGATCCGCTGCGCCATCGTCGCCTCCGGGACCAGGAACGCGGCGGCGATCTCGTCGGTCGAGAGGCCGCCGATCGCTCGCAGGGTCAGGGCGATCTGGGACGGCGGGGTGAGCCGCGGATGGCAGCACAGAAACAGCAGTCGCAGGCTGTCGTCGCGCGCGCCCGGATCCTCCTCGGCGAGATCGGGCAGGCGACTCTCGTCGGGCTCCAAGGCCGCCACCTCGTCCTCGCGGTTGCGGCGCGAGCTCTCGCTGCGCCAGTCGTCGATCAGGCGCCGGGACGCGACTGCGAGCAGCCAGCCGCGCGGGTTCTCGGGGAGGCCGTCGCGCGGCCACTGGGCCGCGGCGTCGATCAGCGCCTCCTGGACGGCGTCCTCGCAGGCGTCGAACTGCCCCGGGTGACGGCGCGCGAGCGCCCCGAGGACCTGCGGCGTCAGCTCGCGCAGCAGCTCCTCGGGGTCGACCCGCTCCCTCATACGTCCTCGCCGGAGGTGTTCATCAGTGGCCGCACCTCGATCCCGCCGGTGCCGGTCTTCGGCCAGCGCCCCGCCACCTCGACCGCGCGGTCGAGGTCGCAGTCAAGGACCAGGTAGCCGCCGAGGTACTCCTTCGTCTCGGCGAAAGGGCCGTCGGTGATCGCCGGCGATCCCTCGCCGAGGCGGACGCTCTTCGCGGTCGAGGGGTCCGCCAGCGCCTGGGTGCCTACCAGCTCGCCGGACTTCGTCACCTCGTCCATGATCTCGTTCAGGGTGGCCATCAGCTCGGCCCCGGCCTCGCCGGAGAAGGTCTCCCGGGTGCCCGGATTCTCGTAGATCAGCAGCATGTATTTCATCGATGACTCCTTTCACGGCTCCCCGATGGGCGCCTTTGAAGGGTGGTCGAAGCCGATCGGCTCCGCTCGACATGGTCGCGGTCAGCCGCGCGCGCGGATACTGCGGGGCCGACGCCCTCGGGCCGCAGTAGGTGCCGACGCCGAGGTCTTCGAGCGTGACGACGCCGTTCGGCCCGCCGCACATGTCCCTTCGGGCTCGGCGTCGACTTTCCAGGTCACGTTCCCCCAGCCGGCGAATTTTCGGTACCTCGATGCCGGCGGACGTCGGTCGTCATCATTTCCCGGCATCGCCACCGAGGCCCTCCCCGATATCCAGGACTACGCCGACTGCGAACGGCTCGTGCGCGCCTTCTACGGCAAGGCGATGGCCGACGAGAAGATCGGCTGGATCTTCACCGATGTCGCCGGGCTCGACCTCGAGGCGCACATCCCCGTGATCGCCTCTTTCTGGGCGACCAACCTGCTTGGCGCGATGTCTTACAGAGGCGGCGCGTTCGGCGTCCACGGTCGACTGCACCAGAAAGCCGACGGCGGCCTGCAGAAGGAGCACTTCGAGCGCTGGCTCGTCCTCTGGTGCCAGACCGTCGACGAGATGTTCGACGGCCCCATCGCCGCCGCCGCCAAGGTCCACGGCCTTCGCGTCGCCAATGCCTTCTACGGCCGCCTACAGATGCAGCCCGCGGGGAGTTAGTCGCAGCGCAGGAGGATCTTGCCGACGTGGCCGCCGGCGGTGAAGCGCTCGTACGCGGCGGTGACCTCGGTCAGCGGGAACTCGGCGTGGATCGGCACCCGGAGGCGGCCGTCGGCGACCAGCGGGAGGACGCTCGTTTCCAGTTCGCGGGCGAGGATGGCTTTTTCCTCGGGAGCGCGATAGCGGAGGGTGGAGGCGCGCACCGTGCCGCGCTTGGTCATCAGCCGGCGCAGGTCGAGGGTGCCCTCCTGGCCGGCTGAGACGCCGATCACGACGATCGTGCCCCAGGCCCCCAGCGCCTTCACGCTGGGGACGAGGTTGGGCGCGCCGACCAGCTCGAGGACGACGTCGAAGGGGCCGTGCTCGTAGGCCTCGTCGGGGGCAAGCGCGCGGTGGGCGCCGAGGTCCTCGATCGCGGCGCGGTTCGCCTCGTTGCGGACCGAGGCGGTCACGTCGGCGCCGAGGACCCGGCCGAGTTGGACCGCGGCGGTGCCGACGCCGCCCCCCGCGCCGTTGACCAGCAGGCGGTGGCCGCTACGCAGGTTCCCCTGGCCGACCAGGGCGTCGTAGGCGGTCGCGAAGACCTCCGGGAAGCCACCCGCCTGGCTCCAGTCGAGCGCGTCGGGGACCGGCATCAGCTGGCGTTCGTCGATCACCGCGTACTCCGCCTGGGCGGCGCCGGCGACGATCGCCATCACCCGCGCGCCCGGCTCGAAACGGGGCACCGGAGCGCGGGACTCGACCAGTTCACCCGCCAGCTCCATGCCGGGGATGTCGTCGGGGACGCCGGCCTCGGCCGGGGGCGGGTAGAAGCCGGCCACCTGGACCGGATCGGCGCCGTTGACGCCCGCGGCGCGGACGCGGATCAGCGCCTGGCCGAGGCCGGGAACGGGCTGCTCCCGCTCTCCCGGCCCGATCGCTTTGTCCTTGATCTCGGCGACGCGCATCGCGCAGTTACCCTAGACACATGACCCGATCGACGAGCACGGATGCGCTTCCCGGCGGCGTGGTCCACGACCTCCCGTCAGACCTCGAGAGCGAGCTGACCGCCCACGCCACCGCCCTCGAGGCCTGGAAGGACATCACCCCTTTGGCCCGCAACGAGTTCATCTGCTGGGTCGAGGACGCCAAGAAAGAGGCCACCCGCGAACGCCGCATCCGCAGAACTCGTGAAGAGCTCGACGAAGGCATGCGGCGTCCGTGCTGCTGGCCCGGGTGCAAGCACCGCGAGCGCAACGGGCGCTAGGGGCCGACGCCCATGGGCGTCTCATGGAGGTCCCGCACGTCTCCCGAGACGGCCGTCATCCTTACTCGAGCCCTTGAGCTCTCACCGTCATTCGTTACACCCGTTGGCGATTTCTTCGAGGCCTTCGGAGCTCTTTTCGAAGACCATCGCTTCGGCTTCTTCCTGGGACATCTTCGCCACGCCTTCGGAGACGCACTTGGCCAGAGAAGGGGAGATGCCTTCTTCTTCCGCCAATTTTTCTTCCGTCACCGCCGCGATGCCGGCCGCGTCGTAGTTGGTGAAGCCGAGGAATTCGTTCAACTTCCAGTCGCCTTCTTCCTTGGCCAATCCGACTTCGAGGCCCTGGCCCGAGAGGCTGCCGCCTTCGACTTCGACGTCGGCCGTCGCCGTTTCACCATTTTCGGTGATGTTGGAGACGGTTACCGATTCGGCAACTTCTTCTTCGCTTTCGATTTCTTCTTCGCACGCTTCCAACGCTTCTTCGCCAGTCTTGCCGGTTTCGGCTTCGTTGAACGCTTCGGTCTGAACTTCCGTGCACTTGGACGGGTCGGTGCTCGTCGCGGCCGTTTCGATCGCCTTTTCGATCGCGCCTTCTTCGCCGCCGGAACTGCTCGAGCCGCCTCCACAGGCACTCAGCGCGATCGCCATCGCGATCAGCGCGATCGGCACCATCAGCAGGGATTTCTTCACGGTTTCCTTTCGTCGGATTCAGCGCTCTTATCGCCGGATCCCTAGAAAACTTGAGAATGCCTAAGCAAGTTGCCGAAGTCGCACTCGGCCGTACGCACTTATATATGAACAGTCCTTCAGCTATTGTTGGATGCGATGAGCCACGGCGCGCACTCCGATCCGGCGGACCTGCTCGACGCGGGCCTCGCCCGGCAGGTCGCCGAGACGATGCAGGCGCTGGCGACGCCCAGCCGGCTCCGCATCCTGGCGCGGCTCTACGACGGGCCGGCCTCGGTGGGGGAGATCGGCGAGGCGGTCGGGATGGACGGCTCGGCCGTCTCCCATCAGCTGCGCATCCTGAGGCACCTCGGCCTGGTGACCGGTGAGCGGGAAGGTCGGCGGGTCAACTACTCGCTGCACGACGAGCACGTCGGCCAACTGCTGGAGCAGGCGATGTCCCACGTCGAGCATCTGCGCCTCGGCCTCGCCGACCACGGACGCCGGGCGCTCGAGGCGAGCGCCTGATGGCTTCGCATCCTCACGCGCACTCCCACGACCACGGCGCCGGACATGGGCACGGCCACAGCCACGGCCTGGTCGACTCCTCGATCAAGCGCTCGCGGGAGGGGCTCAAGGCGGTGGTGGCGAGCCTCCTGATCCTCGGCGCCACCGCCGCGTTGCAGATCGTCGTCTTCGCGCTCAGCGGTTCGATCGCCCTCCTCGCCGACCTGATCCACAACGTCGGCGACGCGCTCACGGCGGTGCCCCTCGGCGCCGCCTTCCTGATGCGCTCCTTCAAGGCCGAGCGCTACGCCGGCTACTTCGTCGTGGCGACGATCTTCGTCAGCGCCTGCGTCGCCTTCGGCGAGTCGATCGACCGGCTGATCAACCCCCAGCACCTGACCCACCTCTGGGCGCTGGCCGGCGCCGGCGTCATCGGCTTCCTCGGCAACGAGGCGGCCGCCTACGTGCGGCTCCGCGCCGGCAAGCGGTTGCGCAGCCCGGCCCTGGTCGCCGACGGCTATCACGCCCGCACCGACGGGATCGTCAGCCTCGCCGTCGTCGCCAGCGCCGCCTTCGTCGCCCTCGGCGTCGGGATCGCGGACCCCTTGATCGGCATGCTGGTGACCGTCGTGATCCTGCGCATCACCTGGCAGTCGTTCGAGACGGCGAAGAACGACCCCGGTGATCCGGCCTAGCGCGACCGCCAACTCCGCCCGCAATGCGAGCGCCGAGGTGGGACGGCGTCGCCGTTGGCGGCCGGCCCGCGATGCGCTCTGGAGATTCCTCGAGCCGCATCTGGGGGCCGGCGCGCGCGTCGCGATCCTCGGAGCCGGGAACGCCGACGACCTGCCGCTGCGCCGTATCGCCCGCCGGGCCGGGTCGGTGACGCTGATCGACCTCGACGGCGTGGCCGCCCGCTCGGCGCGCCGCCGGTTGCCCTGGCGCCCGCGCCGCCGGGTGGAAGTGATCGGGCACGACGCCACCGGCGGCGCCGCCGATCGGATCGTCCTCGCGGCCGCCGGTGGTGCTCCGGTGGCAGAGGTGATCGCCCCGGAGACGCCGCTTCCAGGCGCGCCGTATGACCTCGCGATCGGCGACCTCCTCTACAGCCAGCTGCTCTACCCGGCGCTCGTCGACCTGGAGGTGTCGGAGGAGCGTCGCTCCGACGTCCTGCGCCGCCACGCGCCGCCGCTGACGCGCGCGCTCGGCGCCCGCCTCCACGCCTCGGCCCCCACCGTCGTCCACATCGACGACCCGCTCGCCTGGTGGGACGGCCGCGAGCAGCCGGTTGCCCTCGCCGAGATCCTGAATCGTGCCGACGCCGGCGACATCGACGGCGCGCTCGCCCTCGTCGCCCGCGGCATCGGGCCGACCGAGAGCGACCCCCGCGCCGCGCTCGGGTCGCTCGGCATCCCCATCCGTGCGACCGCGCTCTGGCGCTGGCCATTTGCCCGAGGCGTCGACTACCTCGCCTGCGCGACCCTGGCCGGGGAATGATCGTCGTCAACGTTTCGCGCGAGCGGGCGAAACGTACGATGTCGCCGTGAGCTCCGCAGTCCCCTCCGTACCCGCCTCCTCGCCGGTCCGCGACCTGCTCGCGCTGACCCGCCGGCCCGAGGTGATCTCCTTCGCCGGCGGCCTTCCGGCCCCTGATCTCATCGATGTCCCGGGTCTCCGCGCGGCCTTCGCCGCGGTGCTCGCCGGTGACACGGGGGAGGGGCGGCTGCAGTACTCGACCAGCGAGGGCGACCCCGACCTGCGCCGGGCGCTGACCGCGGTCGAGGCCCGTCGCGGGATCGAGTGCGAGCCCGACGACCTGCTCGTCACGACCGGCTCCCAGCAGGCGCTCGGGCTCGTCGCCCACGCGCTCCTGACGCCGGGCGTGCCGGTGCTGGTCGAGGAGCCGTCCTACCTCGCCGCGCTCCAGGTACTGCGGCTGCACGGAGCTGAGCCGGTCGGCGTCGACTGCGACGAGGGCGGCATCGACCCCGAGGCCCTCGATCGTGCCGCGGCGAAGAGCGGGGCGGAGGTGCTCTACCTCATCCCGAACTTCCAGAACCCGACCGGCAGGACCCTCGACGCCGAGCGCCGCGTAGCGGTCGCCGAGATCGTCCGTCGCCGCGGCCTCTGGCTGATCGAAGACGACCCCTACGGGCAGTTGCGCTTCCGCGGCGCCCCGCAACCGCCGCTCGTCACGCTCCCCGGGATGCGGGACCGCACGATCGCGGTCTCGAGCCTCTCCAAGATCGTCGCCCCGGGCCTGCGGATCGGCTGGCTCTACGCGCCGGAGGAGCTGCGGGCGCGGTTGGTGGTGATCAAGCAGGCCACCGATCTCCACACCTCGACCGTCGATCAGGCCGCCGCGGCCCACTGGCTCGGCACGGCCGACCTCGACGCCCACCTGGCCCGCCTCCGCGCCGCCTACGCCGAGCGTCACGACGCCCTCCTCGCCGGCCTTCCCGACGTCCTTCCCCCCGGCGCCACCCACAACGACCCCGCCGGTGGCATGTTCTGCTGGGTACGCCTCCCCGACGGAAGCGACGCCGGCGCGCTCCTTCGGCGTGCCCTCGACCGCAATGTCGCCTACGTCCCCGGCGCGGCCTTCTTCGCCGGGCCACCCGACCCCGCGACCCTCCGCCTCGCCTACTCGGCCGAGACCCCGGTCCGGATCGCCGCCGGCCTTGAACGCCTCGCCGATGCGTTTTCTGGCGCGGCCTGACCTGGCGGCCGACCGCGAGGCCGTCACCGTCCTCGACCGCACCACCGCGCTTCTACCTGCGCCTCCACCGCTCCCGTCGCCGACCGCTGAATGAGCTGGAGGCGCGCGGACACTCCTTCGGAGAGCGCGCCGCCGGACCTCCCCGGATCGGTGGCGCGAGGTCAAAGGCCACCTCGTCTCCGGCTCTCTCGGTCTACAGAGTCGAATTCAGGCTCAGATGAGCCGTTCCGCCCCTGGCCTCGCCGAGCGCGGGGTCAGGGGTGGAGCCTCGACTGCCAGTCGTCCGGCACCGAGCCCTCGGGCCCGGGCACGCCCTGGGCGATCGGATGGGCCTCCGGCGGCGCCAGCTCGGGCCCTTCGAAGAACTCGCCGGAGCGGTAGTCGTAGAACCAGGTCTCACCCGGCTCGAAGCTGCGGATGACCGGGTGTCCGGTCTCCTCCTGATGCCGGCTCGCGTGCTGTTCGGGCGAGTTGTCGCAGCAGCCGACGTGCCCGCACGTCGCGCAGCGCCGCAGGTGCAGCCACCAGCCCCCGTCGGTAGTGCACTCCGCGCAGCCATCGCCGCTGGGAGGGACGGACCGGTCGATCTCATCGGCGTTCATCTGGCGCTCCTCCTTGGTTCAGCAGGGTCGGTCGAGCCTAACGCGTGGCCGGCGCCGCCTCGGAGGTCGGATAGAGGAAGACGATCAGCCCGAGCGCCAGGAGGCCGCCGGTCACCTGGGCGAGGACGAACGCGGGCACCGACGCCGGAGCGATCCCGGCGAAGGTGTCGGAGAACATCCGGCCCACGTCGATCGCCGGATTGGCGAAGCTGGTCGAGCTGGTGAAGAAGTAGGCGGCGCCGATGTAGGCGCCGACCGCGGCGGGGGCGAGCTGGCCGCGCCCGGTCCGGGCGAGGGAGAAGATCAGCAGGATCAGGCCGAGGGTGGCGACGACCTCGGCGAGCAGGTGTGGGCCGGTGGCCCGATGGGTGGTGGAGATCGAGACGGCGTCGAGCCCGAACATCGCGTTGGCGACGATCGCCCCGGCGATACACCCGGTGATCTGCATCGGGACGTAGACCAGCAGGTCGCGGCGGGCCCGGCGCCCGAGCGCGACATCGACCAATGAGACGACCGGGTTGAAGTGGGCGCCGGAGATCGGGCCGAACATGAGGATGAAGGTGAATAGCCCGGCTGCCGTCGCGGCAGCGTTCTCGAAGAGCTGGAGCCCGGTGTCGCCGGGCGAGAGGTCGGCGGCCGCGATCCCCGAGCCGATCACCGTCGCAGCCAGGAAAGCGGACCCGAGGAGCTCGGCGAGGGCGCGGCGGGGGAGGGACGCGTCGACCACGGCGCGATCCTAAGCATTGACAGACGCCGATTCAATAGATATATGTAAATAGATGAGTGTCGATCTCGAGCTGGCTCCGAAGACCAAGCGCCCCGCCGGCGAGCCCTGCTGCGAGCCGGTCGTCCACCCCGACGTCGGCAGCGTCCGCTCCGAGCGCATGGCGCTCGTCGCCAAGGCGCTCGGCGACCCGACCCGCATCCAGCTGATCGACGTCTTGCGCAAGAACGCGGGCAAGGTCTGCGTCTGCGAGTTGGTGCCGCTCTTCGATCTCTCCCAACCGACCGTCTCCCACCACCTGAAGGTGCTGCGCGACGCGGGCCTGGTCGGCTCCGAGCGCAAAGGCCTCTGGGCCTACTACTACGTGATTCCCGACGCCCTGGAGGAGCTGTCCGCGTGGCTGTCCTAGCGGGGGCCCTCGCGTGATGGCGAACGCTCTCTTCGTCTGCCTCCACAACGCGGGCCGCTCACAGATGAGCCAGGCCCTGTTCGAACGCGCCGCCGAAGGGCGGCACCGCGCCCGCTCTGCCGGGACCACGCCCGGCGAGCAGGTCCATCCGGAGGTGGTGGAGGCGATGAAGGAGATCGGAATCGACGTCGCCGACCGCGTACCTCACGGCCTCACCGAGGAGGACGCCCGCTGGGCCGACGTGGTGGTGACGATGGGTTGCGGCGACAAGTGCCCCTACATCCCCGGCCGCCGCTACATCGACTGGGACCTCCCGGACCCGAAGGGCCGCCCGCTCGCCGAGGTCCGCGCGACCCGCGACGAGATCGATCGGCGTGTTCGCGAGCTGGTCGCCGAACTCGACCGGATGGCCGGCGACCTCTAGGAGCGGCAGGCGGCGACGCTAGTCGCCTCTTTGCGGGCCTATGCGCGCCTCTCCGATGGGGCACGGGTGGAGCACGTGGAGGGGGCGGTGGTGTGCCTCTTTCCGTCTCCGCCGGAGCGCGGTGTCTACAACAACGCGCTCCTGCCGCGTGGGCTCGGGGTAGGCCGGGCGGGGCCGACGGGGGATCGGGACGGCCCTGACCGTCCTGCAGATTCACGAGGCTCGCAAGCGCGGCCTCACGGCGGCGAGCCTCCAATCGACCCCGATCGCCGAGGGCGTCTACGCCGCGCTCGGCTTCGTCGACCTGGGCCGTTATCTCGAGTACGTGCCCGCGATTGGGTAGCGATGCCTTAGCGGGGTAACTGGGCGGTGCCGTCAAACGTCCGAAAGGGAGTTCGAGATGTCCACCGTCCTTGTCGTCGTCATCGTCGTGGTCGTCCTGATCGTCGTGGTCGCCGCGATCCTCGCGCTGCGCAAACGCGCCGAGCGGCAGCGGATCGAACGCGATCGGCTCGCCGAACGGGCGTCGGCCCATCGGGACGAGGCCGAGACCCACGCGGCCAAGGCGAGCACGCTGTCCCAGGAGCAGGAGACGCGGCGGCGCGACGCCGCCGAGAAGGCCGCCGAGGCCCAGCGGCTGGCCCGCGAGGCGAAGCGCGCCGAGGAGCGCGCCGAGACCCTCACCGCCGAGGCCGACGAGGCGCAGGCGCGGGTCGGCCGCGAGCGCGAGCGCGCCCGCGATCACGGGCGCAAAGCAGACGACATCGAGGAAGGGCTCTGACTTCTGCCGCTCCTGGCCGCGGGCTTCGGCGACGGTTCCCTAGGACCCCGCGATGTGCGTTCGTACTTTTGCTCGTATAGGCGGCAAAAGTACGAACGCACCCCGGCCGTCCTCGCCGACGCGCCTTGCGTCCCTTTCCCGTCCCCCGCACCCCCGTGGACGCTCGCCAAGGTTTACGCCGCCGCCGACTGGGGAATGATGGGCACGCCATGGCTGATGAGAGCCCTGAGATGAGGCCCGCCGGCGCGCCGTCGCCGGCGGTCGAGCGGGCAGCCGCCGCGGAGGTGAACGGTCGCCGGGTGAACGAGGCGATCGAGCGCGGCGCGCGGGGCACAGGGACGGCGATCTTCGTCTGCGAGTGCGGCAACCTGGGATGCAACGAGACGGTCGAGATGGCGATCTCCGAGTACGAGGCTGTTCGGTCGGGCTTCGAGCGCTTCTTGATCGTGCCCGGCCACGAGATCGGGAAGATCGAGGACGTGGTCGAGCAGCACGACTCCTATCTCGTGGTCGCCAAGCGCGATGATGAGGCCGTGAAGATGGCCTACGCGACCGACGAGCGGGACGACGGATGACCGACGCGCCGATCAGCGACGAGCCCGCCTCGTCGCCGACGCTCTACTCGCTGAAGGTCTGTCACCCGGCCGTACCCGATTCCGTCCCGGTCCTCCGCCACGCCGCCGCCGACTTCGCCGCCGAGCACGGTGCCGACGCCGATCTCTGCGGCGACATCGCGCTGGCCGTCTCCGAGGCGGTCACCAACGCGGTCAAACACTCCCAGTCCCACGCCGAGGACCCGGTCCGCCTGACGGCCGCGGTGATCGAGGATTGGCTGGAGATCCGGGTCGTCGACCGCGGTGCCGGATTCGGCCTGCGCGAGTCCGATGGCCTCGGCCTCGGCCTGCCGACGATCGCCCGCCTCGCCGCCCAGCTGACGATCTCCCAGGAAGGCCAGGGGACCGAACTGCTGATGCGCTTCCCGCTGCCGCGCTGAGCCCGACTAGGCTTGGTCGGTGGCGGCCGAGATCGTCTACGTCGGCCACGCGACCGTCCTGATCGAGCTGGACGGGGTGCGGCTGCTGACCGACCCGGTGCTCGGCGATTGGCTGGGGCCGTTACGCCGTCAGGTATCGGCGCCTTCGCGCGAGCATGCCGAGCGCCTCGACGCGGTCCTCATCTCCCACCTGCACCGCGACCACGTCGAGCTGCGGTCGCTGCGACGCCTGGCGGCGGCCGGTGTGCCGCTGGTCGTCCCGGTGGGGACGCGAGGCTTCTTCGAGCGCCGCGGCCTCGGCGGCGCGGTCGAGCTCGCCCCCGGCGAGTCCCATGCCGTCGGCCCGGTCCGCGTCACCGCCACCGAGGCCGACCACGAGATCGGCCGCCGCGACGTGTTGGGTGAGCCGGTCGGCTACCTGGTCGAGGGCTCCCGGCGCGTCTACTTCGCCGGCGACTCCGACCTCTTCGATGGGATGGCCGCGCTCGGCAAGGGCGGCCTCGACCTTGCCCTATTGCCCGTCTGGGGGTGGGGACCGACGCTCGGGCCGGGCCACATGGACCCGGAGCGCGCCGCCCGCGCCGCGGCCGTGCTCACTCCGCGCCTCGCCGTCCCGATCCACTGGGGCACCTTCTATCCGCTCGGCCTGTCGCGCGTTCGCCCGCGCCCCCTGACCGAGCCGCCGCGAGCCTTCGCGGCCCGCGCACACGACCTGGCGCCCGGGACCGAGGTGCGGATCGCACCGCCCGGCACCGGCGTTGCGTTCGGTCGGGCGCCATAGGAGACTGCCGCGGATGCGCGCCTCGCGGATCCTCCGGGCCATCCTCGTCACCGTCCTCGATGCGGCGGTGCTGCTGGTGCTGTCGGAGATCTTCTCCGGCTTCGTCCTCGACGGAGCCGGAAGCGCGCTCCTCGCGGCCGCCCTGGTCGGCGTCCTGAACGCTCTGGTCTGGCCGGTCCTCGCCCGCTTCGCCCTGCCCCTCAACGTCCTCACGCTGGGCCTCGGAGGCCTCGTCCTGAACGCCCTCCTCGTCCTCTTCGTGATCGACCTCCTGCCGGGCTCCGAACTGGAAGGCGTGCTCACCGCGGTCGCGATCACGATCGCCCTCGCGGCGACCACCGCGGTCGTCAACTACTGCCTCGCGATCGACGACGACGAATGGTGGTACCGCGCCGTGGTCAGACGCCAGGCGCGGCGCCGCGGCGGCGTCACCGAGTCCGACGCCCCGGGGCTCCTGATGCTGGAGATCGACGGCCTCGCCCACGATGTCCTGTTGCGGGCGATCCGCGACGGCAACGCGCCGACGATGGCGCGCTGGCTGCGCTCCGGCAGTCATGAGCTGCGGCGCTGGGAGACCGACTGGTCCTCGCAGACCGGCGCCTGCCAGGCGGGCATCCTGCATGGCTCCAACCACGACATGCCCGCCTTCCGCTGGTGGGAGAAGGAGCACGGTCGGGCGATCGTCACCAACCATCCGCGCGACGCCCAGGAGCTCGAGCGCCGCCACTCCGACGGCAACGGCCTGCTCCACGCCGACGGCGCCAGCCGCGCCAACATCCTTTCCGGCGACGCTCCCCATTCGATGCTGACGATGAGCACCGCGCTCACCCGCCGGCGCCCGCTCGGCCGCGACTACAGCGCCTACTTCGCTCGCCCCTACGCGGTCGCCCGCACCTTCGTCCTCGCCATCGCCGAGATCGGCCGCGAGCGCCGGGCGGCCCGGGCCCAGGTCCGTGACGACGTCCGCCCGCGGATCGTCCGCGGTCGCACCTACGCCCTGATGCGCGCCTGGGCGACCGTGGTCCAGCGGGACCTCCAGGTGGCGACCGTGATCGGCGACCTGCTCGCCGGCCGACCCGCCGTCTACACGACCTTCCTCGCCTACGACGAGGTCGCCCACCACTCCGGGATCGAACGCCCGGACGCGCTCGCCGTCCTCCACGACCTTGACCGTCAGATCTCCCGGATCGCCACCGCCTGCGCGGACGCGCCGCGCCCCTACCGCCTCGTCGTCCTCTCCGACCACGGCCAGTCCCAGGGGGAAACCTTCCGCGACCGCTACGGCAAGACGCTCGAGGACCTGGTGCGGGAGAGCTGCGAGGGGGGACAGGTGCTCGCCGCGATCGGCGGTGACGACGACGCGCTCTCCTACCTCAGCGCCGGCCTCACCGAGGTCGCCCGCGACGACACCGTGGCCGGCCGCGCCGTCCGCACCGCGACCCGCGGCCAGGTCGCCGACGGCGCCGTGATGCTGGAAGAGCGGGGACGGCGCCAGACCTCGGCCGACGGCGGCGAGGAGCTGCCGGAGCTGTCGGTGATGGCCTCGGGCTGCCTCGGCCTCGTCAGCTTCCCGCGCCTGCCCGGCCGGGTCCCCCTGGAGCGGATCCAGGAGCTCTACCCCCACCTGATCCCGGCCCTCCGCGACCACCCCGGCGTCGGCTTCGTCATGGTCCGCTCGGAGGCCGACGGGGCGCTCGCGATCGGCGCCCACGGCGTCAACTTCCTCGATGCCGAACGGGTCGAGGGGGAGGACCCGCTCACCCCGTTCGGCCCCAACGCCACCCGCCACCTGCGCCGCACCGACTCCTTCCCGCACTGCGCCGACCTGATGATCAACAGCGCCTATTGGCCGCGCTTCGAAGAGGTGGCGGCGTTCGAGGAGCTGGTCGGCTCGCACGGCGGGCTCGGCGGCACCCAGAGCTTCCCGCTGGTCCTGCATCCGGCCGACCTCGAGTGGCCTGAAGGCGAAGTGGTCGGCGCGGAAGCGATCAACCGCATCCTGCGCGGCTGGCTGCCTCAGGGCTGATCGGGGGCGGGCGCCCTGCGCTTGTGCCGCTCGCGCATCTCCCGGCTTTTCGCCTTCGCGTCCGTGTAGGAGGTCTCGACCAGGTCCTTGCCGCCGCGCCAGCCGAAGACCCAGGAGACCATGACGACGGCGAAGACGACGTTCCAGGCCGAGGTGACCAGCTGTTGGCTGATCGAGTAGGCGGTGGCGGTCGCCGAGTCGGTCGAGCCCGCGAGCGCCACCGAGTTCAGCGCCTGGGTGACGCCGACCCCGCCGGGCGTCGCCGAGAAGGTGTTGGAGATCGAGTTCGACGCGGTCACCGTGGCGATGTCGTGGAAGGTCGCCGGGATGCCGTAGGCGGCGAGGAAGACGCCGACGATCGCCAGCCGCGCCAGGTAGCTACCGAGCGAGGGCGCGACGACGTCGATCAGGAAGCGGCGCGGGGAGCGCAGGACGGCGCCGCCGTCGACGACCTGTTCGCGCAGCCCCTCGAGCTTCTTGCGGAAGATCCGGGTGAGGAAGACGATCAGGAAGACGCCGCCGACGAGGATGCCGACGACCAGCCCCGTGTGGTCGGCGAGGAAGCCGAGCTTGACCGAGAACGAGCCGGCGACCGAGAGGAACAGGTAGAGGTAGAGCGCCAGGTTGAAGACGGTGAAGGGGATCTTCTGGACGACGATCCCGGAGAGCATCATCGGGAAGGTCGCCCCGGCAAAGAGGGCGGTGAACATCAGCAGCATCACCCAGGTGCCGATGTTCGCGGGCAGGAAGCTGTTCAGCGCGACCGCGGTCGCGTACGAGGCGAGGACGATCCGGTAGTTGACCCCGCCGAGCGGGCTCGCCCGTAGGATGCCGAACCAGGCGAGCGCCGCCAGCGCCGTGGTTGCCGTCTGCAGGATGACCCCGACGACGATCGCCCAGGCCGGGATCTCGCCGAGCTTGCGGAACAGTTCGTCGATCCACTCGT
Source organism: Actinomycetota bacterium (assembly GCA_018268605.1). Classification (GTDB taxonomy): domain Bacteria; phylum Actinomycetota; class Thermoleophilia; order Solirubrobacterales; family 70-9; genus VAYN01. Next base: position 17,241 of record JAFDWG010000017.1, read on the forward strand.
GGACCGGGATCCCGAGCTGGTCGAGCGCGAAGATCGCGAGCGCGGTCCCGGCGACCCAGAGTGCGATGCGGCGCAGCCGTGCCATCGGTGGGCGCGACTCTCTCATGTGGGCGCCCCCCACGACCTCGTGGCGGCACGCTTGCCGCCCTCCCACCGTGCCGGTTAAGGTCGGCCGAGCAGACCGAAGACCCGGACGAAGAGCGGAACTCGTTCCTCGGGGGAGGTGGATCGAGAGCCATGGGCTCAGGCGTGAAGGCCAAAAGCGGTTCATCGCGGCGGCTTGCCGCGGTCGGGTCGCTGGTATTCGCCGTGGGGGCGGTCGTGCTCGCCGTGGTGCTGGCGATCGAACGCTTCCCGCGCGGGATCGCCATCCTCGGCTGCCTCGTCGTCGCCCTGATCGCGGGATGGTTCGCGATCCGCAACCCCGGCTCGCGGCGGCACCTCGCCGCCGCGGTGGGCTTCCTGGCGCTGGTGGGGGCCGCGGTCTTGCTGGTCGACCTCGGGGACATGCTTGCCGACCTGGCCGTGGTCGTCGCCTTCGCGCTTTCCCTGGCCCTCGCCCGGGTCGCCTTCCGCGTCCACGTCGAGCTGCCGCGGGCGCCGAGGCCGGTCCGCCCGGTCCTCTTCTTCAACCCGCGGTCCGGCGGCGGCAAGGCGAGCCGCTTCCACCTGGTCGAGGAGGCGCGTCGCCGCGGGATCGTGCCGATCGAACTGGGACAGGGCGAAGATCTGCGCGAGCTGGTCGAGGGGGCGATCGAGGATGGCGCCGACGCCCTGGCGATGGCGGGCGGCGACGGCTCCCAGGCGATCGTCGCCGAGATCGCGTCGCGCCGCGGGCTGCCCTACGCCTGCGTCCCGGCGGGGACCCGCAACCACTTCGCCCTCGACCTGGGGGTCGACCGCAACGACGTGGTCGGGGCCCTCGATGCCTTCGTCGACGGCGGCGAGCGGCGCGTCGACCTGGCCGAGGTGAACGGGCGCGTCTTCGTCAACAACGTCTCGATCGGCGTCTACGCGGAGGCGGTGCAGCGTCCCGGCTATCGCGACGCGAAGATACGCACGTTGCTGGAGGTGGCGCCGGAGAGGCTCGGCGCGGTCGGCTCCGAACCGGACCTGCGCTGGCACGGGCCCGACGGGGAGGACGGGCGAACCGCCGTCGCCCTGCTCGTCTCCAACAACGTCTACCGGCTCGGCGCCGCGCTCGGCTCTGGCACCCGGCCCCATCTGGACGAGGGCGTGCTCGGCATCGCCGCCGCCGAGGAGGGCCCCGGTCGTGGCCTGCGGGCCGGCCTCGGACTGCGCCAGTGGGACGCCCCGACCTTCACCGTCGACGCCGACGATCCGGTGCCGCTGGGAATCGACGGCGAGGCGGTGACCCTGGCGCCGCCGCTCGAGTTCGTCTCGAAGCCGGGCGCGCTGGCGGTGCGGATCGCTCCCGGCCATCCGGGAGCATCGCCGTCGACCGAGGTGCCGCGCGGCCTCCTCCCGGCGGCCGCGAAGCTTGTCCGGATCGCGCTCCAAGGGGATCGCGCCGCCGTGGATGACAACGACAACGCAAGGAGAAGGAGCTCAGATGACCAATTTCGAGGTCGAGAAACGAGAGACGCTCAGCCGCGATGAGGCGGCGACCCGCCTGCGCCGGATAGCCAACCTCCTTTCGGGGTCCGATGAGGAGGTCGAGTTCGAGCGTGGCGAGATGAAGTTCAAGCTCGAGGTTCCGGAGCAGGTCGACTGGAAGGTCGAGTTGGAGATCGGCGAGGACGAGAACGAGCTCGAGATCGAGCTCAAGTGGTGAGTGGGCAACCCTGGCTCGACGAGATCGAGCGCCTCGACATCGCCTGTTACGCGGCGATCGCCTCGACCCCGACGCCGCGCCTCGACCGGGCGATGTCGCGCCTGTCGAGCGCGGCGGACTACTCGCGGCTGTCGCTGACGGCGGCCGCGGGGATGGCCCTGCTCGGCGGCGCCAAGGGTCGTCGCGCGGCCGTAGCGGGCCTCGCCTCGATCGCGGTGACCTCCACGGTCGTCAACGTCGCGGTGAAGCCGATCGCCCGGCGCCGTCGTCCCGACCGCGTCTTCCATGAGGTGCCGATCGCCCGACACGTCCCGATGCCCTCCTCGCAGTCGTTCCCCTCCGGCCACTCCGCCGCGGCCTTCGCCTTCGCCGGCGGCGCCGGCGGCGTCCTCCCGGCCGCGTCCCTGCCCCTGCACGTGCTGGCGGGCACGGTCGCCTACTCCCGCGTCCACACCGGCGTGCATTACCCCCTCGACGCGATCGCCGGCTCCGTCCTCGGCGCCGCGCTGAGCGATGTGGCGCGGCGGTTGAGGTAGGGGGTTGTGCCGGCCGCCCCGGCCGTCCGAGGAGGGTTCTGCGAGATTCGAACAGTCAGGAATCTCCGTGGTTGGAAATCCCCGCCAAGCGTGGATTTCCAACCACGCAAGCCCTTGCGGTGTTCGAAACTCGCGTATACGGCAAGTTCCGAACACCGCAAGGTGCTGCGGTGTTCGCCCGGCCGTCTCGGCCACGGCCACAGCCAGCCAGTCGAAGCCGACCAGGTCGAGGACGTAGTCCGCGCCGGAGACGAGGTCGGCGTCATGGGCCGCCCAGAGCGCGCCCGAGAGGCCGCCCGCGCAGCCGGCCATCGGCACGCCGCGGGGGTCGCGGGGAAGGGCGGACGCGATTTCGTCCAGGCGCGAAGTCAGCCTCTCGACGTTCGGCGGGTCGGCGCCCTTTCTGTGGACCGAAGACGGCCGCGGCGTCCTCGTACGGAGTGGCGACGTCGCAGAGGACGGTGAGCGGTGGTACCCGTACCATGGCCTCGGCGAGCGCCGCGATCGCGCCCGCCCCGCCATCGGTCGTGGCCGATCCTCCGACCGAGACCAGGATCCGCGCGACCCCTGCCGCTGCCGCGGTCGCGATCAGCTCACCGGTCCCCCGCGTGCTCGCCGCCCACGGGTCCCGGCCCTTCGGGGGCACCAAGGTGAGCCCGCTCGCCCGCGCCACCTCGACCACCCCGACCCGCCCGTCGTCGAGCAACCCGTACTACCCGTCTGGGCAGATCAGGCAACGCTTCATCCGATCGGCCCCGCGTCAGGAGGGCGCGGTTCCGCGTAACGGGCGACGGTGAAGGCGATCAACATCGGCACGTGGAGTGCGTAGACGACGAGCGAAAGCGTGACGACGATCAGCGGGCCGCCGGAGAGGCCGTTGCGAAGGAACGCGTACTCGATCAGGCCGGCGGTGATCGCGTAGGCGAGCAGGGCCCACCGGCCCACCTGGAGGAAGCGCCACCAGGCAAAGCCCTCGATCCGGGTGAGCGAGAGGAGGTTGGCCGCGAGGAGAAGGGCGGAGAGAGCGAGGAGGATGATCGCCGGGGTGAGGGGTACGGATTCGGGGAGATGCGCGGCGAGGTAGATCCCGCCCGCGACGATCAGGGCCAGGGAGGCCATGCCGACCTGGGTGACAGGGGGCATCGGGCGCGGCTCGGGAAGCGGATGCGCCTCCATCAGCCGCTCGCGATCTTGGTCATGATCACCAACGTCGCGATCTGCAGGGCGCCGAGGAGCCCGGCGGTGTAGATGAAGCGTTTCATCAGGCCTTCGATGATCGCCGGGTTCGGCTGCGGCTTCTTCAGCTCGAAGAGCACCGCGATGTTGGCCGGCTCGAGCAGGCCGAGCGCGATCACGGCCATGCAGCCGACGACGATGTAGCTGGCGACGATCCACCCGTGGTTGGGATAGGCGCTGTCGACGGTGCCGAGGAAGTGGCCGAGCTGCCAGCCCGCCGCCAGGGTCGCGGTGACCACGGTCGGCATGATCAGGACCATCTTCGGCATCAGTCGAGTCGTCATTTCGATCCGCGCC
>JAFDWG010000180.1 GCA_018268605.1 Actinomycetota bacterium
GACTTCCGCCACCCCTACCTGGCGCTGCGGCATGAGCTCTGCATCTCCTGCGGCCGGTGCGTGCGCGCCTGCGACGAGGTCCAGGGCGCGTTCGCCCTCACGGCGACCGGCCGCGGCTTCGAAGCGAACATCGCCGCCGGTCTGGACGCCGGGTTCGAGCACTCGACCTGCGTCGCCTGCGGCGCCTGCGCCGACACCTGTCCCACCGACGCCATCTCGGAGATCAACCTGGTGGCACAATCAGAGCGGAGGTAGAGATGGCACACGCGACCATTCCCGAGGCACCCGCGACCGAGGATCGGTTCGACCGCGTCGCGACCACGACCTGCGGCTACTGCGGCGTCGGCTGCCGGCTCGAGGCGCGGGCGCGCGGCGGGCGCGTCGTCTCCATCGGCCCGGCGCTCGACGGCCCCGCCAACGAGGGCCACACCTGCCTGAAGGGGCGCTTCGCGCACGGCTTCACCCGCTCCCCCGACCGCCTGACGACGCCGCTGATCCGCGTGGACGGTGTCCTGCGCCCGGCGAGCTGGGAGGAGGCCCTCGACCTGATCGTCGCCGAACTCACCCGGATCAAGGACGCCCACGGCCCCGACGCGATCGCCGGCCTCGCCTCCTCGCGCGCCACCAACGAGGACTGCTACGCGATGGCCCGCCTGATGCGCGCCGCGATCGGCACCAACAACATCGACAACTGCTCGCGCGTCTGCCACTCACCGACCTCCTTCGCGCTGCGCAAATCGTTCGGCCTCTCGGGCGCGACCGGCTCCTTCTCCGACATCGACCACGCCGAGGTGGCGCTGCTGCTGGGCGTCAACCCCACCCAGGGCCACCCGGTCGTCGGCGCGCGGATCAAGCAGGCGGCGCTGCGCGGCTGCAAGCTGATCACGATCGACCCGCGGCGGATCGAGTTGGCCGATTACGGGGCGATCCACCTCTCCCCGCGGCCCGGCACCAACGCGGCGGTCGTCCTCGGGCTCTGCCACGTCGTCCACCGGGAAGGCCTCCTCGACGCCGACTTCATCGCCGAGCGCACCGAAGGCTGGGAGGCCGTCGAGGAGCTGCTGGCGGGCTACGACCCGGCGGCGGTCGAGGAGATCACCGGCATCCCCGCCGCCGACCTCGAAGCGGCCGCGCTCCTCTACGGCGAGGCGGCGAGCGGCTCGCTCCTCTGGGGCCTCGGCGTGACCGAGCACAAGTACGGCTCCGAGGTGGTGCAGCTGCTCTGCAACCTGGCCCTGATGACCGGCAAGGTCGGCAAGCCCGGCTCGGCGCTGTTGCCGCTGCGAGGACAGAACAACGTTCAGGGCTCCTCCGACATGGGGGCGCTGCCGGACACCTACACCGCGTACCGCTCGGTCGAAGACGAGGACGTCGCGAGCCTCTTCGAAGACGCCTGGGGAGCGCCGCTCTCGCGCACGAAGGGGATGAAGATCCCGGAGATGTTCGACGCCGCCGTGGCCGGCGAGCTGAAGGCGATGTACATCTTCGGCGAGGACGTCGCCCAGACCGACCCGGACACTGCCCACGTCGCCGCCGCGCTCGAGAGCCTGGAGTTTCTCGTCTGTCAGGAGATCTTCGAGAACGAGACGACGAAATTCGCCGACGTCGTCCTGCCCGCCTCGGCGTTCCTCGAAAAGGAAGGCACCTTCATCAACGCCGAGCGGCGCTTCCAGATCGTCGAACCGGTGATCGACCCGCCGGGGGAGGCGCGCACCGATTTCGAGATCATCGGCGAGGTGGCGCGGCGCCTCGGCCACGAGTTCGGTTGGGACTCACCCTGGGACGCGCTCGACGAGGTCGCGCGGCTGACGCCCGAATACGCCGGGGTGAGCCGCGTGCGACTCGGGCGAACGGGGCTCCAGTGGCCCGTGCGCCCCGACGGCTCCGACTCGCCGACTCTCTACGACACGGTCTTCGACCGCCCCGGCGGGCGCGGCCACTTCGCCGCGCTCCCCTATAAGGCGCCCGGCGACGCGCCGGATGAGGAGTTCCCGCTCGTGCTCGTCACCGGCCGGATCCTCCAGCACTACAACGCGGGGACGATGACCCGCCGCACCGGCAACGCCCGGCTGGTGGACCGGGACATCCTCGAGGTCCATCCAGTGGATGCGGCGCGCCTCTGGGTCACCGACGGCGACAAGGTCTCCGTGCGCAGCCGGGTCGGGCGGATCGAGGTCGAGGCGAAGGTGACCGACCGGATCGAGCCCGGCCACGTCTTCACCACCTTCCATTTCCCGGAGACGCGCACGAACCTCCTCGTCGGCCAGTCCTCCGACGTCAACACCTCCTGCCCCGAGTACAAGGTGATCGCGGTCGACGTCCGCCCGATCTCCGAGCAGCCGTCCTTCGTCCCGGTCCTCGAGTCCTGAAGGCCACCCGCGGCGCGGTTCTCGCAGGCGGCCGCGGCAGCCGCCTCGGCGGCGCGAAGCCGACCGCCACCCTCTCCGGCCGCCCCCTGATCGCCTACCCCCTCCAGTCCCTGACCGAAGCGGGCCTCACCCCCTTCATCGTCGCCAAGCCCTCCACCGACCTTCGCGGTCGTCCTTTGGCCCGCTCGACGGGCCAAAGGACGACCGCACTCGGGGACGTCGAGATCGCCATCGAGCCGGAGGAGCCGACGCATCCGCTCGCGGGGATCGTCGCCGCGCTCCGCCACGCCGGCGCGCCCGTCGTCGTCCTCGGCTGCGACTTCCCCTTCGCGCCGCCGGCACTGCTGCGTTCGCTCGCCGAGGCACCGGAGCCACTCGTCGTCCCCGCACCAGGTGGGGACCCGCAGCCGCTGATGGCCCGCTGGTCGCCGCAGCTCCTCCCGTCCCTCGAAGACGCCCTCGCCCGCGAGGAGCCACTCCGTCGCACGATCGCCTCGCTCGCCCCCCGCGCCCTTGACGACACCGAGCTCGCCCGGTTCGGCGACCCCGCCCGCGCCTTCTTCAACGTCAACACGCCCGAGGACCTTCGCGCCGCCGAAGCCTTGGCCTGACGGTCCGCCCCAGCTAGGCTCGCCCGATGGCGGGTGAAGATTCCGGATTCGTCTCACGCGGCTTCGTCGGCAAACCGCACGGCCAAGGCGCCGACCGACTGCCGCCCGGCCAGTACCTGGAGCGCGGCTTCCCCGTCCTCACCGCCGGCCCGACCCCGCGGATCGAGCCGAGCGAATGGAGCTTCCGGATCGACGGCATGGTCGGCAACGAGCTCGAGTGGACCTGGGACGAATTCGCGCGGCTTCCCGCCGAAGAGATCCCCTGCGACATCCATTGCGTGACGAAGTGGTCGAAGCTCGACACCAGCTTCCGTGGCGTCTCGGTCGACGTGCTGCTGGAGTCGGCCCGCCCGGAGGGCGCCTTCTCGATGGCGTACTCCTTCGGCGGCTACACCACCAACCTGTCGCTGGAAGACCTGACCGGCGGCCGCGCCTGGGTCGTCACCGAGCACGAGGGCGCCCCGCTCCCCCGCGAGCACGGCGGCCCGGCTCGCCTCCTCGTCCCGCACCTCTACTTCTGGAAGAGCGCCAAGTGGGTCCGCGGACTGCGGATCATGGACCACGACGAGCCCGGCTTCTGGGAGGCGAACGGCTACAACAACCACGGCGACCCTTGGAAAGAGGAGCGGTATTGGACGGACTGACCGCCGCCCCGCAGCGCGCGCCGGGCCGCTGGCAGATCGCCGACGTCGAGCAGATCCGGGTCGAGACGCCGCGCACCAAGACCTTCCGCCTGCGCGTGCCGATGTGGATGCCACACGTGCCGGGCCAGCACTACGACGTACGCCTCACCGCGCCGGACGGCTACCGGGCCGAGCGCTCCTACTCGATCGCCTCCCCACCCTTCCAGGAGGGCGTCGTCGAGCTCACCATCGACCGCCTCGAAGGCGGCGAGGTCTCGACCTACTTCCATGACGTCCTGGTCGAGGGCGACCAGGTCGAGGTCCGCGGCCCCTTCGCCTCTTACTTCGTCTGGCGCGGCGAGGAGCCGGCCCTCCTGATCGGCGGCGGCTCCGGCGTCGTGCCCCTCATGTGCATGTTGCGCCATCGCCGTCAGGTCTCCCCCGACCTCCCGATGCGCCTTCTCTACTCGGCCCGCACCCGCGCCGAGGTCATCTACGCCGACGAGCTCGGGGACGACGCCATCGTCGCCCTCACCCGCGAACTCGAGGGCGTCCCGGTCGAGGGCCTCCCCCGCATCCACCTGGGCCGCATCTTTCCCGGCCTGGTCGCCGCCGAGGCCTTCGACTCCGGCCTCGCCTTCGTTTGCGGCACCAACGGCTTCGTCGAGTC
>JAFDWG010000181.1 GCA_018268605.1 Actinomycetota bacterium
GTGGCGGTCGGGGCGGATAGCGAGGACGGCTAGGGACCTGACGCCGAGGGCGGCGGCCGCATCCGGGTGGATCGTGCCGACGGGAGCATCGCCGCCGGCGGTGGCGAGGGCGAAGGCGGCGTCGAAGAGCGGCGAGCGCGCGACCAAGGCCTCGAGCCGGGCGAAGAGGCGGGCCAGATCCTCGCCGCCGTCACCGACCGCGATCGCCAGCAGGGTGTGGCCGGGGCGGTGGGCAAGCTCGTGCAGGCGAGTGTCGGGCTCGCCGGGGGCGGCGGTCACCGGGCCGAGGTCGGGAAGGCGATCGCCGGCGCCGACCACGATCGGCGAATCGCCGTAGGCGATGTTCAACTCGGCCTCGGCGACGGCTTCGTTGTGGGCGGTCTCGGGATCGGACAGGGCGGCGCGTACTTCCCGGTCGCGCTTCGCGCGACCTTCCTCGCCGTCGAACTCGCCCATCGCTTCCATGCCCTCGCCCGCCGCGACGATCTCCAGGGCCACCGGCCGTCGCTCGGCCTCGTAGCTGTCGAGGAGCGAGGGATCGGCGTCGCCCTCGCAGACGAGGGCCAGCTTCCAGGCCAGGTTCACCGCGTCCTGGATCCCCGAGTTCATCCCGTGGCCCTGGTCAGGGGAGCAGACGTGGGCGGCGTCACCGGCGAGGAGAGCACGGCCCTCGCGGTAGCGGGACGCGACGCGCGCGTGGCAGAGGAAGCGGGCCGGGTTCTCGATGTCGACCAGCTCCGCGTCGGGCTCGTAGGTCGCGATCACCGCCGCGGCGCCCGCGACGAAGTCGTCGTCCTCACCGTGCGGGCGCGTGTAGACGCGGTAGCGGCGGCCCGGCAGCGGCGTGAGGATCGTCATCGGGCGGTCGAGGTAGACGAGCGTCGTCTCGAAGTCCTCGGTGCGTCCGCCGAGCGTGACGTCGAAGACCGCCCAGGGGTCGGCGATGTCGTGGCCCTCCAGCTCGATGCCGACCGATTCACGGACGGGACAGTGGAAGCCGCCGCAACCGACGATCCACTTGCAGCGCACCTCCTCCTCGCCCCCGGCCCGCTCTACCGTCGCGATCACGCCGTCGGGGCCCTGCTTCATCCCCAGCAGCCGGCTCGCGCGCCCGACCGAGCCGCCCGCCGCCTCCAGGTACTCGGTGAGGAAGCGCTCGGTGTCCTCCTCGGAGAGGCCGAGGTTGTAGGGGTAGGGCGCGCCGGAGAGGCTGAAGTCCACCTCGACCAGCACCTCGCCGGCCGAATGCAGGCGTGCCGCGCGTTGCGGCACCCCCGCCGCGAGGAAGCGGTCGACGATGCCGAGCGCCTCGAAGATCTCCAGCGAGCGCGGGTGGACGACCGTCGCCCGGTCCCAGTGCTGCGGCTCCTCCCGCGCGTCGATCAGCAGGGCGTCGACGCCCCGACGGCGCAGCTCCGCCGCCATCGTGAGGCCCGTCGGCCCGGCTCCGACGACGAGTACGTCGTACTCCATGAGGGGCTTATACAGGCTGGGGCCGGACATCCGACGGCCTCGACAGATGACTGCCGAGGCCGTCCGGCGCAATTCAGGGGCGTTCGGAAGGTGCTCCCCTGTGGTTTCGCGACGCAGGTCGCTGCGCTCTTGGCTACATCGAACCAGATTCGGGTCCGAAACGTTACGAATTTCGGCCTGTCATGCCGAATTCATACGATTTGTGCTTGACATCACATGGCTCCGGCGGGATGCTCGCGCGGCCTGGGACGAGAGGAGCGTCCCGACATAAGGAGTTGAGGAGAAATGTTCCATTGCGAACGGTGCGGGATTCGTTTCAGCGCCGGAGCTTTGTCCGGCCGCATGGACTGTCCCCGCTGCAAATCTCGTGACGGCGTCACGGTTCTGTTGGCCTGGGAGCCGATGCTTGCCGCCCGTGCCGAGGCGGCGCGTGCACAAGCGCGTACGGAAACGAGCCGCGGACGCGAGCGAGTGCCGGTCGGCCCCGCCCCCTGACGCCGGACGACCCCGTGGAGGACGACCGGCCCGGCCGACGACGAGCCGGGCCGGTCCTCCGCGGACCTCCGTTCAGAGACCTCGCTCGACCTCGATTTCGCCGAATTTCTCCGCTTCCAGCAGGGTGTTGTAGTCGGCCTCGTTCTGGTCGGCGTAGCGCTCGGCGAACTCCGCCATCGCCCTGTCGAAGGCGTCGCCCCGCCCGAGATAGGAGGCGATCGCGACGCGGTCGCCGGAGCGCGCGTGGGCCCGGGCCAGGGTGCGCGCGCAGAGCTGCCCGTACATCCCCAGCTCCTGCGCCGACATCCGTTCGACGTCGACCGATCCCTTGCCGTCCCAGAGCTGGCGCACGTAGAAGCAGCGCGACTGTTCGTCGAGGCCTTTCGCCTCGACCCAGCCGAGGAAGATGTCCGACGCCGCCTGCATCAGCCGTTGGCCCTCGACCACCCGCTGTCCGTGGTTCTCGTACTCGCTCTTCCCCAGGTAGGGCTCGAGCACCGATTCCCTTGCTTCCTTGGCCTGCAGGAAGAGCGGATCGGCTTCGTCGTGCCCCAGCATCAGAATGATCCAGGCCCGGGTCCCGACGCTGCCGACGCCGACCACTTTGCGTGCCGCATCGACGTATTCGAAGTCGGTGACCAGCCGGCGGCGGTCGTCGGAGAGGGTCGAGGTGTAGTCGTCGAGGAGCGGGCGGAGCGCCCCCTCGGTCTCGACTCCCTCGGCGAGGTCCGCGAGCGGCGTGATCAGCGGCGGTTCGGCGACGATCCGCAACTTCCCTTCGCGGTTGGTGGTGGTCAGCTTCCGCATCGCCCGGACACTGTCCTTGGCGCGCGCCTTGGCGAGGTTGCGCTCCATGTCACGCTGACGCGACGCCTTCAGGGACGAGCGCAGACGTTCTTCCATCGCATCCACGTCGATCCGCGCGTACCAGACGTCGAGGTTGCGCATCTCGGCGAACTGGCGCATCGATTCGCGGTACGCGGCACCGGTCGACTCCAGCGCGCGGCGACGGTCGCCGCGGCCGAAGCCTCGCTCGCGCCCGGCGATCGCGATGCTCGCGACGAGCCGCTTGACGTCCCACTCGAACGGCCCGGGCAGCGTCTCGTCGAAGTCGTTGCAGTCGAAGACGAGGCGACGGTCCGGCGCCGAGAAGACGCCGAAATTGGAGAGGTGCGCGTCGCCGCAGAGCTGCGCCCGAAGCCCGGTGTCGGGACCGGGGGCGAGGTCGGCCGCCATCACCGCCGCGCCGCCGCGGAAGAAGGCGAAGGCCGAGGACAGCATGCGGCCGTAGCGGATCGGGACCAGGTCCCGGACGCGGGTTTTGTCCTGGGCGGCGAGGGTCGCGATCGGGTTGCGATCGGCGGGCGGCTCCCATTCGCCGTGGGCGGAACGCGGGACCTCGCGGCGCCGCTCCTTCCCGTCCACGGTGGCCGTCGGAGACTCGGACACGGTTGCGGCCTGTTCAGCGCTCATGGACGGACTTTAGTGTCCTTGCGTGCCAGTTGCGCAAGCAAGTTTGTCTTTCGTATGGGACCGGCAACCGGCCAGTCATCGCTTTTGGGCACCGGTGTCGACGAATAGAAAAAATTCTCCTTTCTCCTACGAATTTCCGACTCAAGTAGAGGTAGCTTCGGCCTATGGCCGTCATCGATGGGGAGTCGCGCCGACTGCTCGACATCATTCAGGCCCAGGGCGAGATCGCGGCGGGCGATCTCGATCGGGACCGGGCGATGCAGCTGATCGTCAACCGCGTGCCCGCACTGATCGGCGCCGACGGGGCGCTGATCGACTTCCCGGTAGGCGACCGACTCGTCTTCCGCGCCGGCTCCGGCGTCGAGGAGCGGGTGATCGGTCACGAGTACCCACGCGCCGACAGCCTCTCCGGGCGCGCATTGGAGCGGCGCGAGGTGCTGATCAGCAGTGACACCGAGCTCGACCCACGGGTGGAAACGGATGCGTGCCGGAAGCTCGGGGCGCGCTCGCTCCTCTGCGCGCCCCTGGTGCATCGCGACGAGGAGCTCGGCTCGTTGACCGCATTCGCCGCCCGCCCGCACGCCTTCGACGAGGGCGACCGCGAGGCGATCGACCTGATCGGCCGCTCGCTCTCCGCGCACCTCCATCACGCGGCGGGCTTCTCGCTCGCGTCCCACCAGAGTCGCCACGACCACCTGACCGGCCTGCAGAACCGCCGCGCCTACGAGTCGCGCCTCGAGCAGGAGACCTCGAAGGCGGCCCGGCAGGGCGGCGACCTGGCGCTCTGCCTGCTCGACCTC
>JAFDWG010000182.1 GCA_018268605.1 Actinomycetota bacterium
CGCGCTCTCCGACGACGAATCGATCGAGGACTACCGCGAGCGCAAGGAGGAGCACCGCGCCCGGGTCACCGACGTCGACGGCGACGCCTTCGCCATCTACGCCGCCGACAAGCTGACCAACCTGACCACGATCCACGCGTCGGTCGAACGTGAAGGCCAGGCGCGGGTGGCCGGCGAATTCAAGGTGCCGCTGGAGCTGAAGCTCGAGGTCTGGTCAGACGACGCCGCGATGCTCCGTCGCGAGGCACCGGACCTGCCGCTGCTCGACCGACTCGACCAGGCGATCAGTCTCCTTCGGGCGGATCTAGGAGCGGCAGCCCCTCGTCCCGGTACCTGAGACGACGGCGCAGCGGCAGCGCCACCCAAAGCACCGCGAACATCGTCAGGACCGCCACCGTCGTCACCACCGTCGTCGCTACGGTGCCCCAGAGGACGTTCGTGACCAGCAGGATCGCGCAGGTCATCGCCAGCGCGAGGACGCCGAGCCCGGCGATCGCGAGACGGTTCGACACGAACACCAGGCGGTGCTTCTGCTGGTAGCGGAAGGTGAGCCGGTGGTAGGCCGACGGCGCGATCAGGAGCGCCGCCGAGAATGCCGTCAACAGCAGCGTCGTGAAGTACATCGCTTTGTCGAAGTCGCTGATTTCGGTGAAGTTCTGCTGGAACGGGACCGCCAGCAGGAAGGCGAACAGCACCTGGACTCCAGGCAGGGCGACGCGCAACTCCTGCAGGAGCTCGCCGAGATTGCGGTCGAGGCGTTCCTCCTCGGTCTCCTCGCGGCCGGACTCCCCCGGCTTCCTCTCCTCAGGCTGCTCCCCAGACATACGCCCAACCTAATTCCCGAATGGATGGGTTCTACGCATTTGCAGATCTTCTGTGGGTATACATGGACGCAATGTCCAGCAAGACCGCCGTCGTCCTCTTCACCCGCGACCTCAGGGTCACCGACAATCCGGCGCTATGGGCCGCCTCGCGCACCGAACGGACGGTGCCGCTGTTCGTGCTCGACGACGCCATCCTCGGCTCGCGGTTCGCGGCGCCCAACCGGGTCGCCTACATGCGCGAGGCGCTGATCGACCTCGATGGCCGGCTGAAGGCGATGGACGGCTGCCTCTTCGTGCGGCGCGGACAGGTGGTGGAGGAGGCGATGAAGGTCGCCCGCGAGTGCGAGGCCGACGAGGTCCACATCGCCGCCGACTGGAGTCGGTATGCACGCCGGCGGGAGAAGGCGCTGCGCGAGGCGTGCGAGGAGGTGGGGATAGAGCTCACGGCGCATCCCGGCATCACGATCCTCGACCCCGGCGCGGTGAAGCCGACCGGCGGCGACCACTTCAAGGTCTTCAGCCCCTATCACCGCGCCTGGAGCGCGGCCGAGTGGCGCGAAGAGGTCGGCACGCCGCGCAAGCTCGCGGTGCCGGCGGGTCTCGCGGCCGGCGAGCTGCCCGCGCTCGCCGAGCTGACCGAGGGCGAGCCGTCCCCGGAACGCGAGCCCGGCGGCGAGACGCAGGCCCGCAGGCGCATGCAGGCGTTTCTCCATCACCGGGTCGACCGCTACGACGACGGGCACGACGACCTCGCCGGCCACGGCACCTCCACCCTGAGCGCCCACATCCGCTTCGGGTGCGTCAGTCCGCGCGAGCTCGCCGGTGCCGCGGCCGATGCGCGCGGAGGCGAGCCCTTCGTGCGGCAGCTCTGCTGGCGCGACTTCCACCACCAGGTCCTCGCCGCCTTCCCCGACCTGCCCCGCCGCGACTACCGGCCGCGCGGGGACCGCTGGTCGCGTTCCGAGCAGGTCTTCGAGGCCTGGAAGGAAGGCCGCACCGGCTACCCCTTGGTCGACGCCGGGATGCGCCAGCTGGCCGCCCAGGGCTACATGCACAACCGGGCGCGGCTCGCCGTCGGCTCCTTCCTCACCAAGGACCTCTACGTCGACTGGCGCAAGGGCGCCTGGCACTTCTGGGACCTCCTGACCGACGGCGACGTCGCCAACAACTCGGGCAACTGGCAATGGGTCGCCGGGACCGGGAACGACACGCGGCCACAGCGGGTGCTGAACCCCGTGCGCCAGGCGGAACGCTTCGACCCCGACGGGATCTACGTGCGCCGCTGGGTGCCGGAGCTCGCCTCGGTGCGCGGCAAGGCGATCTTCCGGCCCTGGCTGATGGAAGGCTTCGAGGACCTCGACTACCCGGAGCCGATCGTCGACCACGACGACGCCGTCGCCGAGTTCCGCGCCCGCCGCGCCGGCTGACGGGCGGCGGCATACGATGCCGCGATGGGACGACTGGCCGTCATCCTCGGCTCCAACGCCCTCGGCCCCGGCGGCGAGGAGATCGTCACCTCGGCGGCCGAGCACGGGGCGGCGATCGTGCAGCGTCACGGCGGTGGCGCCGACTTCGTCCTCCCGCATGAGATCGACCACATCGCCAACCTCAGGCCATTGGTCGAGCAGGGCTGCGACCGCGTCCTCGCGATCGCCTCGGTCGGCAGCCTGCGGACCGATCTGCCGGTCGGCACGCTCGTCTGCCCCGACGACTTCATCGCCCTCCACGTCTCCGACTCGATCTTCGCCGATGCGCGCGCCCACTCCGCCCCGAGCTTCGCCACGCACTGGCGCGCCGAGCTGCTGGCGGCCTGGGCCGAAGGGGCCGAGACGCCGGTCGACGGCGGCGTCTACTGGCAGACGATCGGGCCGCGCTTCGAGACCCCGGCCGAGATCCGGTTGATCGCCGCGCACGCCGACGTGGTCGGGATGACGGTCGCCTCGGAGTGCGTGATCGCGGGTGAGCTGGGCCTCGAGTACGCGGCGATCTGCGTCGTCGACAACCTCGCCAACGGGCTGGCGGAGGGCAAGCTCTCGGTTGCCGAGATGGAAGCCGATCGGCTGGTCAACGCCGGCCGCCTGCGCGACGGCCTCGCCGCCGTGCTGCCACGGCTGGGGGCGGTGGGACGGTGAGCGCCCTCGTCGTCATCGGCGCGCGGACGCCCGACGGCGCGACCGTCGGCCTGCGCTGCGCGCCCGACGGCACGATCGGCGATCTCGGCCCCGACGTCTCCGCGGCGCCCGGCGAGGAGACGCTCGACGCGGGCGGCCAAGTCCTCGTCCCGCCGCTCGTCAACGGCCACACCCACGCGGCGATGACGCTCTTCCGTGGCTCCGGCGGGGACCTGCCGCTGATGCCGTGGCTGGAAGATCGGATCTGGCCGGTCGAGGCGCGACTCGATGATGAGGACGTCTACTGGGGAACGCGGCTCGCGTGCCTGGAGATGATCCGCTCCGGCACGGCGCGATTCTGGGACATGTACTGGCACCCGGAGGCGACCGCGCGGGCGGTGGCCGACGCCGGGATGCGGGCCTCGATCGGCGCCCCCTTCTTCGACAAAGGCCGCGACGTGGCGGCGATGCGCACCGAGGCGGTCGAGCACCTGGACGCGTTGAGCGCCGTCGGCGGCCTCGTCGACCCGGCGCTCGCCCCGCACTCGATCTACATGGTCAGCGAGGGGTCGCTGCGCTTCATCGCCGAACTCTCGGCCGAGCGCGAGGCACCGGTCCAGATCCACCTGTCGGAGACCAAGCCCGAGGTCGACGACTGCATCGGCGAACACGGCCTCCGCCCCGCCGCCTACCTCGACGAACTCGGCCTCCTGACCGAGCGCACGGTCCTGGCACACGGTGTCTGGCTGGACGACGAAGAGCTCGACCTGATCGCCGCCCGCCGCGCCACCATCGTCTCCAACCCGGCGGCGAACATGAAACTCGCCGTCGGCAAGATCTTCGACTACCCCTCGGCCCGGGCCGCCGGGGTGCGGGTCGGCCTCGGCACCGACGGCGCCGGCTCCAACGACTCGCTCGACCTCCTCGCCGACCTGAAGCTCTTCGCCCTCGCCCAGCGCCATGCCGCCTCTGACGCCACCGCGATCTCGGTCGACGACGCCTGGGCGATCGCCACCGGAGCGAAGGCGCCGCTCCTCGGCGCCACCCCACTCGAGGTCGGCGCGTCCGCCGACTTCGTCCTCCTCGACCCGAACGCCCCCGAGCTCGCGATCGGCGACCTCCTTGCCGACCTCGTATACGCCGCCGACCGCACCGCCGTCGACACCGTCGTCGTCGCCGGCCGCGTCCTGATGCGCGGCGGCGAACAGCCCGAGCGCGACGAGGTCGTAGCGAAGGCCCGCGAGCGAGCGAAGCGGTTGGGGCTGTAGCGGGTTCGGGCGTCCGGGCGCTGGCGCCCGGGCAAGG
>JAFDWG010000183.1 GCA_018268605.1 Actinomycetota bacterium
GCCGCCGCCGCTCGGCAGGTCCGGCGTGATCACGCTGCCGCCGACGAGGATCCGGCCCTTGCCGTCGAGGGCGACCTGCGTGGCAATGGCGCTCGACGGGCCGCCGAATCCCGTGTCGACCCTGCCTCGCGTGCCGAAGCTGTGGTCGTAGGTGCCTTTCGGGGTGAGCCGTCCGAGGATGAAGGTCCGCCGCAGGGCCTTGTTGTCCGGCGACGGCGAGACCCGCTTGCCGAGGTTGCCGACGATGTAGGTCCGTTCGGCGGCGTCGGCTGCCAGGTTCGAGAAGGAGCCCGATTCGGGATCGAGGTACTTCGCCGAGCCGGTCCGGCTGAAGCCGGGGTCGAAGGCGCCGCTCGGGAGCAGTCGGACGACGACCTGGTAGCGGATCGTCCTGTAGGCCGTCTTGATGACCTTTTTGCCTTCTTCCATCCGCGCGACCTTGTGGGCGATGCGCTTGTGCTGTTCTTCGCCGAGCAGGAGGATCTTGCCGCTCGGCGTCACCGACATCGCGATCGGGGAGACCGTCTTCAGCGTGCGGAAGCTGAACGAGGCGAACGCCGAGTTCAGGTTGCCGACGTCGTTGAAGGCGGTCAGCAGGCGGGCCGGCCCTTCGGCGGCGGAGCAGAACGGACCGCCCGTCCCGGCTGTGAGGTAGCCGCCCGAGAACGGGGCCAGCTGCCCGAGGGTCGAGATCGTGCCGAGGGCGCGGATGCCGCCGGAGCCGAAGGTCGGGTCGAGCGCCCCCGTTACCGTGAGACGGGCGATGAAGCCCTTGGAGTTCACCGTTCGGCTGCAGTTGCCCAGTTCGGTCACGTAACCGCCGCTGATGACGATGCGGTCCTGCGAGTCGGTGGCCACGCTGCGGATGCCGATCGAGGGGCCGCTGTAGGCGCCGCCCGGGGCGGGCGGGTTGCCGAGCCCGAGGTCGGTGACCAGTCGGCCGTCGGTGCCGAAGGTGCGGTCGGGCTTACCGTCGGCGTCGAAGCGCATCACCGTGGCTTCGGCGATCACCGGGTCCGGGGTCGAGTTGGTCGGCAGCGGACGGGTCAGGCCGACGACCACGACGCGGCCGAGCGAATCGACCGCGACGCCGGTGAGCACGAAGACTCCGCCGGGGGGTCGCGGCACGGTGACGACGCCGCCCGAGCCGAAGCTCGGGTCGAGCTTGCCCGCGCCGGTGAAGCGCACGATCTTGGAGGCACCGGCGACGACGACCTTGGCGCCCGGCGCCAAGGCCATCTTCTGGTGGCCCGGCGTGAATTCGAACGGCAGCTCGTACTGCGGCCCGCTCGATCCGGCGCTTTCCGACGGGAAGCCGACCGTCACCTTGCCGTCCTTGCCGAAGGTCGCGTCACGCGCCCCGGCCGTGCCCTTCGCCAACGCACTACCCGCCATCGCCGCCAGGCAGGCAGCGATCATCGCCGCCGCAAGGGCGGTCCTCCAGACCCTGTCCATCGTCCACTTCCTTCTGTCCGGTGACGACCGTCCGGTGGTCGTCGTGTGCCTCTTCAACTCGGTTTGGTCGGCGAAGTTTCGGGCGGGCGCAAAATGCTCACCGCTCGCCAGGATGCCGGCGTTTTGGCCAAGCGGCCAGTTCTGGGAAGATGACTCCCATGACGGGGGTCAGCGTGAAGGGTGCAGCGAGGGTGGGGTTGTTGGCGGGGGTCGCCGGGGCGGGGATCGCGGCGGCGTCGGCGGGCGTGGCGTGGCAGCGGTTGGCGCGGCGGGCGTTGCCGCAGGAAGCGGGGCGGATCGAGGTGGCCGGGCTGGGCGGGCCGGTCACGGTGCGTCGGGACCGCTGGGGCGTCCCACATGTAGAGGCGCGGGAGCGGGATGACCTCGGGTTCGCCCAGGGGTTCGTGCACGCGCAGGACCGCGCCTGGCAGATGCACTTCTACAAGCGGGTCGTGGCCGGGCGGCTGTCGGAGTTCGCGGGAGCGGACACCTTGGGCGTCGACCGGCTGATGCGGACGTTGGGGATCCATCGGGTCGCCGAACGGGAGCTCGAGGAACTGGCGCCGGAGCTGCGAGCGAAGCTCGACCGCTTCTGCGCGGGGGTGGACGCGGGCGCCGCGGCGGCCAAGGCACCGCCGCTCGAGATGCGGCTGCTGGGGCTGGAGTGGGAGCCGTGGACGCCGGTCGACATCCTCTGCCTCGGCAAGCTGCTCGCCTTCGGGCTCTGCACGAACTGGGAGCGGGAGCTGCTGCGCGCCGACATGGTGCGGGAGCTCGGTTCCGAGCTGACCGCCCGCCTCGACCCCGCCTATCCGCGCGACAACCCGATCGTCGACGGGACGCCCTGGAACGGCGAGGGCCTGCCGATGGTCGAGCAGATCGACGCCGTGCGGCGCGCGCTCGGGCTCGCCACCGAGGCGAGTGGCTCCAACAATTGGGCGGTGTCCGGTGAGCGTTCGGTCACGGGGATGCCGCTGATCGCCGGCGACCCGCACCTGCCGCCGAGCATGCCGCCGATCTGGGAGCAGATGGAGCTGCGCTGCGGCGAGCGCTTCGTCCGCGGCGCCACCCTGCCCGGCATGCCGGGCGTCTACATGGGCCAGGGGAACGACGTCTGCTGGACGATCACGAACGTGATGGCCGACGTGCAGGACCTCTTCATCGAGCGGATCGAGGGAGACCGCTACCTCTTCGAGGACGAGTGGCGGTCGCTTGTGACGCACCACGAGGAGATCGTCGTCAAGGGGCGTGAGCGTCCCGAGGCCCTGGAGGTCCGCGAGACCCACCACGGCCCGATCGTCAACGAGGCGCTCGGGGCCGACGATGCCGAGCCGCTCGCCCTCGCCTGGTTGACGCTGCGCGAACCGACCGCCTTCGACGGCATGTTCGAGCTGCTCGAGCCCACCTCGGGGCCGGACCTCGTCGCCCGGCTCGAGGGCCACACCTCGCCGCCGTCGAACATGATCTGGGCAGACCGCCACGGCTCGATCGGCTACAAGCTGATCGGCCGCCTGCCGCGGCGCCGCGGCGGCGTCGCCGACCTGCCGAAGCCGGGCTGGACCGGCGAGTTCGAGTGGGAGGGGGCGGTTCCTTATGGGGAGCTGCCGGAGGTTGTCGACCCCGACTGCGGCTACCTGATCACCGCCAACAACCGGATCGTCGGCGACGACTATCCACACCACATCACCTCCGAATACCTCGACGGGTTCCGCGCGAAGCGGATCGAGGAACTGCTGGCGACGCGTGAGAGGCACGATCTGGAGTTCTTCGCCGAGATGCAGACCGATGTGTTGTCGTTACCGGGGCTCGAGGCGGCGCGCCGCCTCTCCCGGCTGCACCCGCCCGGCCAGCGCGAGCGCGCGGCGATCGAGCGGCTGCGGTCCTGGGACGGGCGCCTCGACGTCGACACCGTCGCCGGGACGATCTACCAGGCCTTCATCCTGCGGCTGGCCCGCGAGGTGGCGCGCGCAGCGATCGTCGACCGCGATCTCTGCGAGCGCTGGCTCGACCGCGCCGACAACGGCTTCAGCCCCCACATCTCCTCTCCGTGGCGGTGGCACTCGCACCTGATGGCACTCTGGGAGGAAGCCGACGAGGAGCTGATCCACCGGCCGTGGGACGCTCTTGCGATCGAGGCGCTGGCCGGGGCGCTCGACGACCTGACCGACCGCTTCGGTCCCGACCCCGGGGCGTGGCGGTGGGGGGACGTGCACGAGATGGAGTTCCCGCACGCGCTCGGCCAGGCCAACCCGGTGCTGAACCGAATCCTCAACCGGCGGGTGCGGGCGGGCGGGGCGCAGGAGACGGTGTGCCAGATCGCCTACGACCCGAACGATCCCTACCGCGCCGTCTGGGCGCCGAGCTGGCGGATGGTCGCCGACCCGACCGACCCGGACCGCTCGCGGTGGCAGATGTTCTCGGGGGAGTCCGGCCATCCGGCGAGCCCGCACTACGCGGACCTGCAGAAGCGCTGGTCGGCGGGGGAGACGCAGACGATGTGCGGCGAGGGGCCCTGGCGGACCCTGGTCATGGCGCCGGCTTAAGCCGGCGGGGACGGGTACTGGACCGGCACGCCGGTTTGACTCGCTATAGTTTCCTGCTCAACCATTTCCCCGTCACCTTTCCCGGAGGTTTCCCATATGAAGTTCGGACGTCTGCTCGCCCGCCTGTTCATCGGCGGCATGTTCATCGGCCACGGCACCCAGAAGCTGTTCGGCTGGTTCGGCGGCCCGGGCATCGACGGGACGACGGGAATGATGGACTCGCTCGGCCTGGCGCCCGC
>JAFDWG010000184.1 GCA_018268605.1 Actinomycetota bacterium
AGGAGGAGGGTGGCGAGGAGGCCGAGGATGGCGAAGCCGGCGCCGACGGCGAAGGCGGCCTGGAAGCCTTCGACCAGGCCGTCGGGGGTTTCGTTCGAGCCGATCACGGAGTTGGCGATCGCCGCGAGGATCGCCAGGCCGAGGGCGCCGCCGACCTGCTGGGAGGTGTTGATCAGGCCCGAGGCGAGGCCCTGCTCGCGGTCCTGGATGCCGGAGACGGCGGCGATCGTGACCGGCACGAAGGCGAAGCCGAGCCCGAGGGCGGCGAGGAGGGAGGGGCCGAGGATGTCGGCGAGGAAGGTGCCGTGGACGTCGATCCGGGTGAACCAGAGGAGGCCGAGGGCGATGCAGACCATGCCGATCGCCAGGATCGGCTTGAAGCCGACTTTGGTGACCAGGGCCGAGGCAAAGCCGGCGGCGAGGATGATCGTCACCGCCAGCGGCAGGTAGGAGATCCCGGCCTTGATCGCGCTGTAGCCGAGCACCTGCTGCATGTAAAGGGAGATGAAGTAGAACATCGAGAAGAGGCTGGCGCCGACCAGGATGCCGACCACATTGGCGCCGGTGACGGTGCGGACCCGGAAGATCGAGAAGGGGACGAGCGGCGCGCGCGAGCGGCGCTCGATCGCGACGAAGGCGCCGAGCAGGAGGACGGCGGCGACGCCGGTGCCGATCGTCTGGGCCGAGCCCCATCCCGCCGATTCGGCGTCGAGCAGGGCGAAGACGAGGGCGGAGAGGCCGAGCGTGATCGTGGTCGCGCCGGCGACGTCGAAGTGGCGCGTCTCGGCGTCGGCCTTGGTCTCGGCGATCAGGGCGGGGGCGATCGCGGCGGCGAGGATGCCGATCGGCACGTTCACCCACAGCACCCATTCCCAGCCGACGTATTCGGTGAGGACGCCGCCGAGCAGTACGCCCGCGGCGCCGCCGGAGCCGGCCACCGCTCCCCACACCCCGAGCGCTTTGTTGCGCTCGGCGCCGTCTTTGAAGGTGACCGCGACGATCGAGAGCGCCGCCGGCGAGAGGATCGCGGCGCCGAGGCCCTGCACCGCCCGCGCCGCGATCAGCTGTCCGGAGTTGGCCGCGAGGCCACCCGCCAGCGACGCGAGCGCGAAGAGGATCAGCCCCGCCATGAAGAGGCGCCGGCGCCCGAGCAGGTCGGCGAGTCGCCCGCCGAGCAGGAGGAAGCCCCCGAAGGTGAGGACGTAGGCGTTGACCACCCAGGGCAGGCTGTCCTCGGAGAAGCTCAGCGCTTCCTTGATCGTCGGCAGCGCCACGTTGACGATCGAGGCGTCGAGGACGACGACGAACTGGGCGACGCAGAGGAGAACCAGCGCGGTCCAGCGTTTGTCACGCGCTTCGGCGACGTCGGTCACGCGCTACTCCTCTTCGTGAAATTTGGTCCGGGGACGGGTCACCGGGACGCCGTCGAGGAAGGTGTCGACGCGCTCGTCGTAAAAGGCGACCAACCCCGCGATCGCGGCGACCGCGACATTCGGGTAGGCGTAGGACCAGGCGAGGTCCCGATGCGTCTTGCCGCCCACTGTCGCCGACCAGTAGTCGCTGGTCGTCCCCTTGTAGGGGCAGTAGGTGACGGTGTCCGTGCGCTCCAGGTGGGAGAAGAAGACGTCGGTGCGCTGCACGTAGTGGCGCGTCGGCAGGCCGGTCTCGAAGAGCAGCACGGGGGCGGCGCTTTCGGCGAGGACGACGCCGCCCAGCTCCACTCGGATGTGGCGCGAGGAGCGGATCGCGTCGACCCTCGCGTAAGGGCTGCGGGGATGTCCCCCGAAGACCTCTTCGTCCTCCTCGAACCAGGCGTCGACCGCGTCCCACTTGACGTGGACGAGCCCGGCGAAGGGGCCGCTCTCGAAGGTCTGGGTCGACTCGAGCGCGATCATCGACGGGTCGACGTCCTCACTCGGCACGTAGTAGGCGGGATACAACGGCACCTCCCAGACGTAGAAGGCGCTCACGGTGTCGATCATGATCTCTCCGCCGCGGGTCGCGCGGATGCGCCGTGGGCAGGGCTGCATGAAGCCGGCCTCGGAGAGGTGCGGCGGATAGCGGGACGAGTCAAGCGCGCGGGCCTCCGCGGGATTCACCTCGCGCACCTTAGCCAACGAGGGTAGTTTGCTAGGCTAATTACCTGAGCTAACTTTCATATGGCAGCCAGGACTCCCGACACCGACCTCTCCGATACCGCCTCCCGGCTGCGGAACGCGATCGTCCGCACCTCGCGCGCCCTGCGCCAGGAGGCGGCGGGCGAGAGCGGCCTCAGCCCGACCCAGACGGCGGTGCTCGCCAGCATCAGCCGTTCGGGCCTGGTCACCCCGAGCGAGCTCGCGCGGCTCGAGCGCGTGAAGCGCCCGACGATGACCCGCACCTTGGCCTGCCTGGAGCGAGAGGGGCTGATCGAGCGCACGCCCGACCCGGCGGACGGCCGCAGCTCCCTGGTCGCGATCAACGAGGCCGGACGCGAGCGCCTGGCCCGCCTGCGCCGCCGCAAGAGCGCCTACCTCGCCAGTCGCCTGCGAAAGCTCGACCCCGAGGAGGTCGAGACCCTCTCCCGGGCCGCCGAGCTGCTCGACCGCATGCGGGAGGATGAGCGGCCGTGAACGCGGAGCGAGCGAGCGTCCAATTCTGGCTCTTCGCGAAGCGAGAGGAGCGTGAGCAGTCGTAGTGACGACCGCCCTGCGACGCTCGTTCAACTCCCTCGAGGTACCGAACTACCGACGCTATTTCGTCGGCCAGATGATCTCCCTATCCGGGAACTGGATGCAGAACGTCACCGCGCTCTGGCTGGTCTTGACCCTCACCGACTCGGGTTTCGCGGTCGGCCTCACCACCGCGCTGCAGTTCCTGCCGATGCTGCTCTTCGGCGCCTACGGGGGCGTGCTCGCCGATCGCTTCCCGAAGCGCCGCCTGCTCTTGGTCACCCAGACGCTGATGACGATCCCGGCGGCCGGCCTCTTCGCGGTCACGGCCATGGGGATCGAGCAACCCTGGATGATCTACATCGCCGTCTTCCTCTTCGGCTCGGTCAACTGCGTCGACAACCCGACCCGGCAGAGCTTCGTGATCGAGATGGTGGGACCCGAGCGCCTGGTCAACGCGGTCAGCCTCAACAGCGTGATCATCGAGGTCGCCCGCATCGTCGGCCCGGCCCTCGCCGGGATCCTGATCGCGACGGTCGGCGTCACGCCCTGCTTCGGCCTCAACCTGCTCACCTTCGTGGCGATGCTGGTCGCGCTCTGGTCGATGGACCCGCGCGCGCTGCAGGCGCCGCCGCCCGCCGTCCGCAAGCCCGGCGCGATCCGCGAGGGCCTGCGCCACGTCCGCCGCAACCCCGAACTGGCGGTGCCGCTGGCCCTGATGGCGCTGGTCGGCACGCTCGGCTTCAACTTCCAGGTGGCGCTGCCACTGCTGGCCCGGTTCAGCTTCGGCGGCGGCGCGGGCTCCTACGCGGTACTCGTCTCGGCGATGGGTGTCGGCTCGATCGTCGCGGCGCTCGTCAACGGCCACCGCGGCCAGACCGGCGGCAGGGTCATCGCCGCGGCCGCGCTCGCCTTCGGCGTCGCCGCCCTCCTCGCCGCCGCGATGCCTGACCTGGTCCTCGAGGCGATCGTCCTCGCCACGCTCGGCGGGGCCGCGGTGATCTTCGTCTCCTCGATCAACTCGACCATCCAGCTGGCCGTCTCGGATGAGATGCGGGGCCGGGTGATGGCCCTCTTCTCGATCGTCTTCCTCGGCTCGACCCCGATCGGTGGCCCGCTCACCGGCTGGCTGGCGGAAACGTACGACCCGCGGCTGACCCTGATCCTCGCCGGGCTCTCCGGCCTTACCGCCGCCTGGGCGGCGCGGACGATCTTCAC
The DNA here is from genome assembly GCA_018268605.1 of Actinomycetota bacterium. Taxonomy (GTDB): domain Bacteria; phylum Actinomycetota; class Thermoleophilia; order Solirubrobacterales; family 70-9; genus VAYN01. The sequence continues at coordinate 3,870 of JAFDWG010000184.1, forward strand.
CCGGATGTCCGAGCGGGCGAGCTCCGCGGCCCGCCCGCTCGGGGCATCCGTCTAAGCCGGCAGGGCCGACCTATTCGATGTAGCCGGCCGCTTCCAAGTAGGCGGCGGCGGCTGCCTTCGGCGTTTCTTTTTCGAGTTCGACCCGGGCGTCCAGCTCCTGCATCACTTCGAGGGTGAGGCCCTTCTGGACGTTCAGGATCGTCTTTTCGTAATCAGGTCCGGCTTTTTCGGCGACCTTCTTGGAGGTCACGAAAATGATGTTCCCGGCGGGGAAGACCTTCTTGTCGTCTTCCAGGATCACGAATTTGTTGCTCTCCGCGGC
>JAFDWG010000185.1 GCA_018268605.1 Actinomycetota bacterium
CCCGCGTGGCCGCCGCCGAGGAGGATGCCGACTTTCCGCGTGACGCCTTCCGCACCCTCGGTGAGCTCGGCTTCCTCGGCATGCCCTACCCGGAGGAGCTCGGCGGGGCGGGGCAACCGTATGAGGTCTACCTGCAGGTGCTCGAGGAGATCTCCGCTGTGTGGGCTTCCGTCGGAGTCGGCGTCTCGGTCCACGTGATGTCCTGTTATCCGCTCGCCACCCGGGGGACCGACGATCAGCGGGGACGCTGGTTGGAGGAGATGCTCGCCGGGGACCTTCTGGGCGGTTACTGCCTTTCCGAGGCCGACGCCGGATCCGATCCGGCGGCGATGCGGACCCGCGCCTCGCGCGACGACGACGCCTACCGCGTGACCGGCAGCAAGGCGTGGGTCACGCATGGCGGCGAGGCCGACTTCTACACGCTCTTTGCCCGCACCTCCGGGGACCGCTCGCGCGGGATCTCCTGCTTCCTCGTGCCCGGGGACGCGCCCGGCCTCTCCACCCAGGCACCGGAGCGCAAGATGGGGCTGACCGGCTCGACCACCGCGACGCTCGACTACGAGGGGGTCGAGCTCTCGGCCGACCGGCTGATCGGCGGGGAGGGGGAGGGGCTCTCCATCGCCCTGCAGGCGCTCGACTCGGGCCGCCTCGGCATCGCCGCCGTCGCCACCGGCCTGGCGCAGGGCTCGCTCGACCTGGCGGTCTCCTACGCGAAGGAACGCGAGACGTTCGGCCGGCCGATCATCGACCACCAGGGGCTCGGCTTCCTGCTCGCCGACATGGCCGCCGCGGTCGAGTCCGCGCGGGCGGTGACGCTCGAAGCGGCGCGCCGCCGCGACCGCGGCCTGCCCTTCTCCCGCCAGGCATCGATCGCCAAGCTCGTGGCCACCGACGCGGCGATGAAGGTGACCACCGATGCCGTCCAGGTCCTCGGCGGCTTCGGCTACACCAAGGAGTTCCCGGTCGAGCGCCACATGCGCGAGGCCAAGGTGATGCAGATCTTCGAGGGGACCAACCAGATCCAGCGCCTGGTGATCGCCAGGCATCTCGCCCGCCCGGGCTGACAGGAGGACGGAGCAGGTGCAGATAGACGGTGCGGTCGCGGCGGTGTTCGGCGGGGCCTCGGGACTCGGCGAGGCAACCGCGCGCCGGCTCGCAGCGGGCGGCGCCAAGGTCCTGGTCGCCGACCTGAACTCCGAGCGCGCCGCCGCCGTGGCGGGGGAGATCGACGGGGCGTACGTCGCCTGCGACGTCGCCGACGCGGACTCGGTCGAGGACGCGGTCGCCGCCGCCGCCGAGTTCGGCGACCTGCGCATCGCCGTCGACTGCGCCGGCATCGGCACCCCGACCAAACTGGTCCGCAAGGGGAAACCAACGGCACTCGAGGACTTCGCCAAGGTCATCGCCGTCAACCTCCTCGGCACGATCAACGTGTTGCGCTGTGCTGCCGCCGAGATGGCCCGCACCGAGCCGGTCGCGGACGGCGACCGCGGCGTCTGCGTCACCACCGCCTCGATCGCCGCCTACGAGGGCCAGGTCGGCCAGGTCGCCTACGCGGCCTCGAAGGCCGGCGTCGTCGGCCTCACCCTGCCGGTCGCCCGCGAGCTCGCCGCTCAGGCGATCCGCGTGGTCGCCATCGCCCCGGGTCTCTTCGAAACGCCGATGCTGGCCGGCCTGCCGGCCCCCGCGCGCGAATCACTGATCGGCACCACGCTCCATCCGCAGCGCCTCGGCGACCCCGCCGAGTACGCCGCCCTGGTCGAGCACATCGTCGTCAACACGATGATCAACGGCGAGACGATCCGCCTCGACGGCGCCCTTCGGATGGGTCCCAGCTAGGTCGCCTGCGCGAGTGCCTCGAGGGCCGCATCTTCTCCGCGCTCCTCGGGTTCGGGAACAGACTGAGGTCGGGTCCCGAAGCGCCCCTCAGTGCGGCTGGAACGTCGCGATATCTTGGCCGTAGACCGGGCTCACCACGAGCTTTTCGGGGTCGATGGAACTTGAGATGAAGGTGATCATCTCGGTGGTGCCGAACGGGGCCCAGGGGGCCTGTTCCATCACTTCACGGTCGAGTTCGGCGTATTCGGCTTCCTGCTTCGGTCCCAGCTGTTCGGTCCCCAACCTGGCGATCTTGCGGTTGATCGCCGGGTCGCTGAACTGGGAGTAGTTGCTGTTGCCGGTCGGCAGGATGTTCTCGCCGGAGAGCTGCGGGGCGAAGTAGTCGTTCGGGTGGGGGTAGTCCATGTACCAGGCTGCCCATCCGGTGTCGAGATCGGGCGTCGACTTGTTGCCGATCAGGGTCGTGTAGTTGTCCGTCGAGATCACCTTCAGGGTGGGCTGGAGGCCGATTTTACGGAGCACGTCTTCGTAGTATTCGCCCGCCTGCCTGTTCGCCGGGTAGTCGTTCGTCCAGACCGTAACCTTGCGTTCGGCGGGGTCGGCGGCGGCGATCATCTCGCGCGCTTTCTGGAGGTTGTGGGGATAGAGCTCGAAGGTCTTGTGGCCGGGCATCGCCTCCGGTAGGACCTGCTGGACGCCTTTCAACATGCCGCCGTAGATGCGTTCCAGGGCCGCCGGGTCGACCGCGTAGTCGACCGCCTGGCGCACCTTCAAGTCGTCGAACGGCGCCTGTTTCGTGTTCATCCAGAAGTAGTAGACGTCGATCTGCGGCGTCACCAGGAGCTGGGTCCCTTCGTAGCGGTCGCTCAGTTCCTGGAAGCGGTCGGCGGGCGGCGGCTCCTCCATCCAGTCGACCTTCCCCTTGATGACTTCGTTGACCGCGGTCTCGGCGTTGCGGATCACCTTCACGTCGATGTTGTCGTAGTAGCCACCGGGGATCCGCGATAGCCGCGGCCCGTTCACCTTCGCCCACTCTGGATTGCGCTTATAGGTCCAGGCGTCGCCGGGCTTGGAGGAGGCGATCACGTATGGGCCCGTGCCGGGAGGCGGATCGGCGGAGAGGTCCTTGCGCTGGGTGTCGGCGGGGAGCGGCGCGGCGAAGAGCGTCGCCAGCTCGTTGAGGAAGGTGCTGCGCGGCTTCACCAGGTGGATGACGATGCGGCCGGTCTTGTCGTCGGTTTCGATCCCCGCGATCCCGCCTTCCTTCGTCTTGGCGAACTTTTCGGCGCCGACGATGTCGGTGAAGAAGGGCGAGCCGGGGGAGTTCACGACGAAGAGCCGTTCGATCGTCGCGGGGAAGTCGGAGGCGCGCACGGACGTGCCGTCGGAGTACTTCAGCCCTTTGCGCAGATACAGCGTGTAGGTGCGGTCGCCATCGCTGACCTGCGGCATCGACCGCGCCAGGCCCGGCATCAGTTCGGTGCCCGCGGCTCCATCCTTGTGCTGGTAGGTGAGGAGCGGCACGTACGTCTCCCACATCGCCGACAACCCTTCGATCGTGTAGCTGAGCGAGGGATCCAGGTAGTCGGGGAAAGAAGCGTAGGTGACCTGCAGGGTCGAGGACGAGGGCGAGGAGTCGGTGATCGAGGACCCACCGCAGCCGGCGGCCGCCGATGCCAGCCCCACGATCACGGATGCCGCGAGCAGGGTCCGCCCGAACGTCCCCCGCCAAAGCCGCCTGCCGGTCTTCGTGCGTGCCACGGGCCCATCATGCCCGGATCGCCTCCGAATCTCAAAGACTCTTGTCCATATGAATGGCTGATACCGCTTCAGATCTCCGCAGGGGATCTGACGGCCCAGAGCGCCAGCCCCGGTGGAACCAGGAGCGAGGCGAGGCCGGCGATCTCGAAGGCGCCGTCGACCGCGCCGAAGCCGTCGAGGTGCGTGGCATGGAAGAGCAGGTGAGGGACCGAGAAGGCGAGGAATCCCGCGCAGGCGGCGATCACCAGTAGCCGCTCCGGTCGCCAGGCGGCGATCCCGGTGATCACGGCGTAGCCGACGTAGAGCCCGCCGACGTCGGTGACCAGGTGCTCGTTGTAAGGCGGAAGGCGCTCGACCCAGTGGGCGACGAACGGGAAGTCCGTATAGAAGGTGTGCGGGACGACCAGCGCGGTGAACCCGATGAAGAGGGAGTAGGCGCAGAGCACCGAGAGCGCGGCGCGGGCGAGGGCGGGCGAGCGCAATCAATCCTCCTTGGTCAGGCCGCGAAGCTTCTCGGGATTGCGGACGATGTCGATCGCGGTGATGCGGCCTGCGTCGATGGTCAGGGACACG
>JAFDWG010000186.1 GCA_018268605.1 Actinomycetota bacterium
CCGCGGCTCCTCGTCGATCAGCCGGATGCCGGCGGCGCCGAGGCGCGGCAGGGTGGCGTCGATGTCGTCGACCGCGTAGGCGACGTGGTGGAGGCCGGGGCCATTCTTGGCGAGGAATTTGCCGACGGCGGTGTCGGGGCCGAGCGGACGCAGGAGCTCGACGTGGCCGTCGCCGACGTCCAGCAGGACCGCCTCGACGCCCTGCGAATCGACCGTCTCACGGTGGACCAACTCCATCTCGAAGCTCGTCTCATAGAGGGTGATCGCGGCGTCGAGATCCTCGACGGCCACTCCGATGTGGTCGATGCTTCCGAACATGCGCCGGAGTCTATGGAGTCGGCTCGACCCGCAGGATCTCGGCCATCGCCGCGAGGCTGACCTCGAGCTGCTGGGGGCTCGGCTCCTTGGTCGCCAGCAGGCGCTGGATCTCGCGGCCAGGAGTGTGGAAGGCCTCGGCGAGCGGCTCGCCGTGGTGGCGGTCCGACCAGGCGAACGCCTCGACCGCAAGCGATGCACCGGCAAGGCTGACCACCGCGCGGGTCGCTGGCGAGGGCTTGTCGACCAGGCGCTCGAGCAGGATCGTGCCCGCGGCGGAGAGCAGCATCATCGGGACGATCAGGTTGGAGCCGCAGCGATCATGCTCTTTGGGGACCGAGGCGACGTCGTCGATCCCCTGCTCGTAGGCGGCGATCGCCTTGTGCTCGGCGCCGTGGTAGGCGGCGAGGTCGCGGTCGGTGAGGGCGACGACGGCGGGAATCGCGCCGATCGCCTGGATCAGCCCCTCGCGCGTCGCCGTGGCGGGCCCGCGGCGGCGCATCAGGCTGGAGATCGCGAGGGTCGAGGCGGTCGCGACGAGTACCCGCCGATCCTCGAACGGCAGGCGGGCGGAGCGCATGCGCTTGCGCACCAGCGGCAGGACCAGCATCGCCTCGGCGAGTTTGACCGGACCGCGGAGGCCGGGCAATTTCGCCACCAGGCCTGGCACGAGCTCGGGCTTGCGTTCGGAGGCGACTTCGATCGAGCCGTCGGGGCGGCGGGCCGCGGCGGCCCAGTGCGTCGGGCCGTGGACCAGCAGGCCGTTGCGCAGCGCCATCCCGCCCAGTCGCAGCTTCTTCGCTTTCGCCTCGCCCTCGCCCTCTGCCATCGACTGAAGATACGAGATCGAGGGCGTGGCCGAAAACTGAGAGGGCGCCGAGTCAAGTCACGGCGCCCTCTCCCCCCTGTTCAAACCGACCGGAAGCCCCCAGTCCGAGCCTCCGGCCGGTGTTACGGCTCTCCCTGGCTTAGCTTGGAAAGCCGCAATTAAGAAACCCTTTGTGGGTCGAAAGTTGCGCCGAAACGGCTACGGCTTGCCGAGGCGCTTGCGCAACTCGGCGAGGCGCTCGCCGAAGGCCTTCTCGCGGCCGTTGCCGGTCGGCTCGTAGAAGACGCGGTCGGCGAGCCCGTCGGGCAGATACTGCTGCGGGGCGACGTTGCCGGGATGATCGTGGGCGTACTGATAACCGGTACCGCGACCGAGCTCCTTGGCGCCGGGGTAGTGGGCGTCGCGCAGGTAGTCGGGTGGGGTCATGGCGCCGTTCTGGCGGACCTCGGCGCGGGCGGCGCCAATCGCCGTCGTCGCCGCGTTCGACTTCGGCGCCAGCGCCAGGTAGATCGCCGCCTGGGAGAGGTTCAGGGCGCACTCCGGGAGGCCGACGCGGTCGACCGCGCGGGCGGCGGCGTCGGCGACAAGCAGCGCCATCGGGTCGGCGTTGCCGATGTCCTCGGAGGCGAGGATGACCATGCGGCGGGCGAGGAAGCGCGGGTCCTCCCCGCCCTCCAGCATCACGCCAAGGTAGTAGAGCGAGGCGTCGACATCGGAGCCGCGCGTGGACTTGATCCAGGCGGAGATGAAGTCGTAGTGGCGGTCGCCCTTGCGGTCGTAGGCGATCGCGCGGCGCTGCAGGGCGTCCTCGACGGCGGCGACGTCGATCTCCTTGCCCACGGCGCGCTCGGCCGCCCGCTCCAGGGCCGAGAGGGCCGCGCGGGCGTCGCCGCCGCTGCGCTCGGCGAGCATCGTCAGGGCATCGCCTGCGATCGGCGGCGGATCGCCGATGCCGCGCTCGGGGTCGGCGAGCGCCCGCCGCAGGATCACTTCGACCTGCTCGGTCGAGAGCGGGGCGAGCTCGTAGACCTGGCTGCGCGAGATCAGCGCCGAGTTCACCTCGAAGTAAGGGTTCTCGGTGGTCGCCCCGATCAGGGTCAGGAGCCCTTCCTCCACGGCGGGCAACAGCGCGTCCTGCTGGGCCTTGTTGAAGCGGTGGATCTCATCGAGGAAGAGGATCGTCGGCCGCCCCGAGGAGCGCCGCCGCTCGCGAGCCCGCTCGATCACCCCGCGGATCTCGGCTTTGCCGGCGTTCACCGCCGACTCCTCCTCGAACGCCCCGTCGGCCATCCGCGCCGCGATCCGCGCCAGCGTCGTCTTGCCCGCCCCCGGCGGCCCGTAGAGGATCGCCGAGTGCGGCCGCCCCGATTCGATCGCCGCCCGCAACGCCGACCCCTCCCCCACGATGTGCTCCTGCCCGACCATCTCGTCGAGCGTCCGCGGCCGCATCCGCACCGCCAACGGCGCGTTCGGCGGGATCTCCTCGCCCGCCCCGCCCGCCCCGCTGTCTCCGGTGTCGAAGAGTTGATCGCTCATCGCCCCAGTATCGAGCACCGCGCTCGGCGTCCTAGACTCGGTGCATGGAGAGCGCTGGGCAGGTCGCACCGTCCGTGAAGATGCTCGAGTCGCTGAGCCCGACCACGGGCGAGGTGGTCGGGAGCGTCGGGACGATCGGGCCGGAGGGGGTGCAGGGGGTCGTTGACGAAGTCGCTCGGATTCAGCCGGCTTGGGCGCAGCTGACGCTGAAGGACCGGGCGCGTTACATGCTGCGGGCGGCGGATGCGCTGCTGGACGAGATCGACGAGATCGCGGAGCTTCTGGTGCGCGAGCAGGGCAAGCCGCGGGTCGAGGCCTACACGATGGAGCTGCTGCCGACGGTCGACGCACTGCACTGGGTGGCGAAGGCCGGGCCGAAGATCCTCGCCGACGAGCGGGTGCCGATGCGCCAGGCGTTCACGCTCTCCAAGAGCGCCCACTTCTCCTATGAGCCGATCGGCGTGGTCGGGGTGATCGCGCCCTGGAACTACCCCTGGTCGATCCCCTTCGGCGAGGTGGCGATCGCCTTGATGGCGGGCAACGGCGTGGTGCTGAAGCCGGCCTCCCTGACTCCGCTCCTGGGGGAGAGGATCCGCGCGGTGTTCGAGCGCGGCGGCGTGCCCGAGGGCCTCGTGCGGGTGGTGCACGGCGGCGGGCAGGTCGGCGAGGCGCTCTGTCGCTCCTCGGTCGGCAAGGTCTTCTTCACCGGCTCGGTCGAGGTGGGCCGCCACGTCGGTGGTGTCTGCGCGCTGGAGCTGAAGGGCAGCGTGCTCGAGCTCGGCGGGAAGGACCCGATGATCGTCTGCGCCGACGCCGACCTCGGGAACGCCGTGAGCGGTGCGATCTGGGGCGGCTTCGCGAATGCCGGGCAGACCTGCTCGGGAATCGAGCGTGTCTACGTGATGCGGGAGGTGGCCGACCGCTTCGTCGCCGGAGTGGCGGGGAGGGCGGAGCGCCTGCGGGTCGGCGACCCACTCGCCTGGCAGACCGAGATCGGCCCGATGACCTCCGAGGACCAGTTCGCGACGGTGGTCGAGCTGATCGAGGACGCGGTCGCGAACGGGGCGACGAAGCTCTGCGGCGGGCCGGTCTCGGTCCCGGGGCTGCCGGGGAAGTTCATCGCGCCGACGGTCCTCACCGACGTCACCCACGACATGCGGATCATGCGCGAGGAGATCTTCGGGCCGGTCCTGCCGATCGTCGTCGTCGACTCCGAGCAGGAGGCGATCGACCGCGCCAACGACTCCGAGTTCGGCCTCGGCGCCTCGGTCTGGACGCGCGACCGGGCGCGCGGAGAGCGCATCGCGCGCGTCATCGAATCCGGCATGGTCTGGATCAACGACCACTCCTTCTCCCACGGCGCCTGCCAGTGCTCCTGGGGCGGCGTCAAGAGCTCCGGCCTCGGCCGCTCCCACTCCAAATTCGGCTTCTACGAGTGCGTCGACATCAAGATGAACGCCTGGGAGCCAGGTCTCGCCCGCGATTT
>JAFDWG010000187.1 GCA_018268605.1 Actinomycetota bacterium
TGACGCCGACTTTCGCCATCGGCTCCTCGCCGCTCGCCGCGGAGACGGCGAAGGACGCCAGCTCATGGGCATCGTCGCGGTCGCGCACCTCGTCGGAGACGATCGCCTCCAGATCCAGGGCGGTGACCTGCTTCTTTCGGTCGGCGACTTCCTTGAACGCCTTGAACGCGGAGTTCAGCGCGCCGCCATCGATCTTGTAGCCCAGCTGTTCCAGCGCATCCTTGAGAGCGTGGCGGCCGGACAACTTGCCGAGGACGATCGAGTTGGACTCGAAGCCCACTTCGGTCGCGTCCATGATCTCGAAGGTGGTGCGCTCCTTCAGTACCCCGTCCTGGTGGATACCGGACTCGTGGGCGAACGCGTTCCGTCCCACGATCGCCTTGTTCGGCTGCACCTGGTAGCCGGTCAGGCGGCTGACCAGCCGGCTCGTGCGGGCGATCTCGCGGGTGTTGATGCCGGTGGTGAAGCCGTGGACGTCCTCGCGGACCTTGATCAGCATCGCGATCTCCTCCAGCGAGCAGTTGCCGGCGCGCTCGCCGAGACCGTTGATCGCGCACTCGATCTGGCGACACCCGGCGATCACTCCGGCGTAGGAGTTGGCGACGGCCAGCCCCAGGTCATCGTGGCAGTGGACCGAGGTTTCGACCTTCGCCAGATCCGGGACCATCTCGTAGAAGCTCCGCCACATCGCGGCGTACTCCTCGGGGGTCGCGTAACCGACGGTATCGGGGACGTTGATCACGGTCGCGCCCGCGTCGATCGCGATCTGCAGGACCTCGGCGGTGAACTCGAAGTCCGAGCGCGTCGCGTCCATCGGCGAGAACTCGACGTTGTCGCAGTAGGCCTTGGCCATCGTCACGGCGGCCTTCGCCTGTCCCTTGACGTCCTCGCGGTCGGTCCGCATCTGGTGCTCGATGTGGATGTCGGAGGTGGAGACGAAGGTGTGGATGCGCGGCCGCTCGGCGTCCTTGACCGCGTTCCAGGCGGCGTCGATGTCGGCTTTGTGGGTGCGGGCCAGGCCGCAGATGACCGGTCCTTCGACCGTGCGGGCGATCGTCTGGACGGCCTCGAAGTCCCCCGGCGAGGCGATCGGGAAGCCCGCCTCGATCACGTCTACCCCCAGCCGCGCGAGCTGCTGGGCGATCTCCAGCTTCTCGGCGGCGTTCAGCGAGATGCCGGGCGACTGCTCGCCATCCCGCAGGGTGGTGTCGAAGATGTGGACGCGGTTGGCGTCGGTGGAAGCGTTGGTGTCGGTGCTCTGCGGTCCCATGGGACCCCTCCTTCTCTCTTACTTCTGAATGGCCTCTTGTCTCTCGCGGCTATCGCGCCGCCCAGCGCTATTCCCCCCGAGGGGGGAGGAGAAGGAGAAGCGCGAGGCTGTTCAGCGGAAAGGCCATTTCCACCGGGGAGGGTAGCGCAACGACGGGCGGGTGACGTAGCCTGCGACCCCGCATGGAGGGGACCCCGGCGAAACCGATCAACTGGACGGCGCTGTTCGCGATGGGTGCCGCCGTCTTCGTCATCGCCAACGACTTCTCGGCGGTCAACGTCGCCCTGCCGACGATGGAGCAGGACTTCCACACGAACATCAACACGATCCAGTGGGTGGTCAACGCCTATGCGCTCACCTTCGGGGTGTTGATCGTGACCGGCGGCCGGCTCGCCGACATGTTCGGGCGGCGCGCCTCCTTCTTCGTCGGCGCGGGGATCTTCGCGGCGATGTCGGCCGCCGGGGGCGCCGCGCCCTCGGAGACGTTCCTGATCGCGACCCGCGCGCTGATGGGGATCGGCGGCGCGCTGATGTGGCCCGCGATCCTCGGGATGACCTACGCCATCCTCCCCGAAGACAAGGCGGGGATGGCGGGCGGGATCATCATCGGCGCGGCCGGGCTGGGGAATGCCGCCGGGCCGCTGATCGGCGGCGTGCTCACCGACCTCGCCAGCTGGCGCTGGATCTTCTTCCTCAACGTGCCGATCGCGGCGTTCGCGGTCGCCGTCGTCTGGTCCTCCGTCCACCTTCATGAGGCCGAGAATCCTGACCACCAGATCGACTACGCGGGAATCGCCGCGATCTCGATCGGGTTGGTGGCACTGCTGATCGGGCTCGACCAGGTCGACGACTGGGGCTGGGGCGACCCGCGGGTGATCGCGATGCTGGCGATCGCCGCGGCGGGCATCTTCTCCTTCGTGCCGCTCGAGCGACGGGCCGGACGCCACGCCCTGATCCCCCGGGAAGTGATGCGCAACCGCAGCTTCGCCGCCTCCTGTGTGGCGATCCTCTGCATGTCGGCGACCTTCTTCGCGGCCCTGCTCTACCTCCCCCAGTTCATGGAGGCCGAACTCGGCTTCTCACCGCTCGAAGCGGGGCTGGGGATGCTGCCCGCCCTGGCGACCTTCGGCCTGGTCTCCTTCGTCGCCGGACCGCTCTACGACAGGCTCGGGGCGAAGCGCCTGGCGATGGTCGGCGCGTGCTGCATGACCGCGGCGGCGATCCTCTTCTCGTTGGTCGGCGCGAGCGCCGGCTACGGCGCCCTCGTGCCGGGGATGGTGGTCCTCGGGATCGGGATCGGGAGCTTCTACCCGACCGCGACGACCGCGGGCGTCACCTCGGTCGACGAATCGCAGACGAGCCTGGCGGGCGGCATCGTCTACATGTTCCAGATCGCCGGCGGGTCGATCGGCCTGGGACTGACGACGACGGTCTTCTCCGCCAACATCCCACCCTTCATCGACGGCTTCCAGGCGGGCTTCCGGCTGGACGCCGCGATCGCCCTCGTCGGCGTCTTGACCTGTCTGCTGTTCGTCGGCGGCTCGCTGTTCGCGCGGCGGACGGCGGCGGCTACCTGACCGGACGCCGCTCTACTGGCGGAGGACGTTCTGCCCAGAGCCGCCGTTCAGCACGTCGCTGCCCGGACCCCCGATCAGCAGGTCGTTGCCGGCGCGGCCGATCAGTTCGTCGTTGCCCGGGCCACCGATCAGCTTGTCGGGGCCGGCGCCGCCGGTGAGGACGTCGTCGCCTTCGCCGCCGCGGATCGTCGCCGGGACCGGCACGGTCTTGCCGAGGGTGACGATGTCGTTGCCGGCGCCGGTGTTGATTTCGAACCCGGCGATCGCGGTCGCTTCGCAGCTCAGCGCTTCGGGGCGCTTTTCGGGATGGGTGCAGACGGTGCCGCCCACTTCCAGCGGCGTCGCCGAGGAGATTTCATAGGCGGTGCCGTCGGCTGAGAGCTCGATCGTTATCCGGTCTTCGCCGGGCGTGCCCGCCAACACCAGGTTCATCGAGGGTTCGGCGACGGGTGCCGGGGCACGGCGCAGGTGCGTGGTGGCCCCCGAAGCCGAGACGGTCAGGAGCGCGGCCGCCGCGAGGGCGGCCAGAAACAGTCCGGATAGGCGCTTCATCGGACCCTTATAACAACGCCCTCGGGCCGACGTTGCGGTCAGAGATCGACGGAGCGCCCGACCGCGAAGCCGTCCAGCGCGAGGATCGTCTCCAGCGCGTCGGGACGGACCGGCGCGTCGGTGGTGAGCGCCATCACGGCGCTGTCGCCCCCGTGTTCCGCGCCGACGGCGGCGGAGACGATATTCACGCCCTGGTCGCCGAAGGCAGTTCCGACCCGGCCGATCATGCCCGGCTGGTCGGCGTAGCGGAAGACCGTGATGTGCTCGGCGAAGGGTAGGTAGAAGCTCTCACCCCAGGCCTTCACCAGGTAGGGCTCGTTCCTCGGGCCGACCCCGGTGCCGGCGACCTCCACCTCGGCGTCGCCCGAGCCGAGCCGGACGGTGACGAGCTCGGTGAAGTCCTCGGAGGCGGACTCCTTGGTCTCGGTCAGCTCGATCCCCCGCTCCTCCGCCATCTGCGGGGCGTTCACGAGGTTGACGGGCGTCTCGGTGTTGCCGGAAAGGATCCCGACCAGCACCGCGGTCCCCAGTAGGCGGGTGTCGTAGGAGGCGAGTTTGCCGCGGAACTCGACCGCGACCCGGTCGACCGAGCCGTCCCCCAGACCCTGCGCGAGCCGGCCCAGCTTTTCGCACAGCGGCACGAAGGGCGCGAGCGCCTCCATCTCCTCGGGCCGCACCGCGGCGATGTTGACCGCATTGGTGACGACGCCGCCGGTGAGGGCCTCGGTGACCTGCTCGGCGGTGACGACGCCGGCGCGGTCCTGGGC
>JAFDWG010000188.1 GCA_018268605.1 Actinomycetota bacterium
CCGACCGAGACCGAGCCGAGCGTGTCCCCGTGGTAGGCCTCGCGCATCCGGATGAAGCGGGTGCGAGCGCTGTGGCCGCGCTGCTGGTGGTACTGGAAGGCCATCTTGAGGGCGATCTCGGCGGCGGTCGAGCCGGAGTCCGAGTAGAAGACGCGCTGGAGGCCGTCCGGGGCGATCTCGATCAGCCGCGCCGCCAGCTCGGTCGCGCCGGGGTGGGAGAGGCCGAGCATGGTCGAGTGGGCGACCTTGTCGAACTGCTCGCGCGCCGCTCGGTCGAGATCCGGGTGGTGATGGCCGTGGACGTTGCACCAGAGCGAGGAGGTGCCGTCTATATAGCGATTGCCCTCGACGTCGAAGAGGTAGACGCCCTCGCCGCGCTCGATCTGCAGAGGCACTTCCTCGCTCCAGCCCTGCTGCTGGGTGAAGGGATGCCAGGCGAACTCCTGGTCGAGGCGGTTGAGGCGGGCGACGTCGCTCATGCAGGGAACAATTGCAGTTGCGGAATAGTTGCGCGTGTGCAATTATTTCACTCGTGCAAGCAAGCGATGTCAAAGCGATCGCACAGGTCGATGGCGCCCAGGCGAGCGTGGAGATCGATGCGGAGTCCCGTGACACGGCCGCACGGATCTGCGCGCTGATACGCCACGTCTTCCTCTACGACCGCGGCAACCAGCTGCGGGTGATCGAGGAGACGGGCCTGACGACGACGCAGTGCAAGGCGCTGCTCGAGCTGGGCGGGCTCGGCGACTGCCCTTCGACCTGGCAGGTCTCCGACCTGGCCGAGGTCTTCGGGTCCTCGCTCCCCGCGATGAGCCGGGCAGTGGACGGCCTGGTGAAGAAGGAGCTGGCGACGCGGGTCGAGGATCCGACCGACCGGCGGGTCCGCCTCGTGCGGATCACCCCGGCGGGGAACGACCTGGTCGACAAGCTGACGACGGTGAAGCGGAACGGCCTCGAGGCCTTCGCGGCCACCCTCACCGCCACCCAGCGCCGCAAGCTCGACGCCGCCGTCGAGTCCCTGATGGATCGCGAGGACATCGCGAAGACGTACGAACATCTTTCGAAGGAGGTTTGATGTCCTGCAGCGATGCTGATCCTGCTGCCCCCATCCGAGGGGAAGACCGCGCCGGAGACGGGCGCACCCGTAGAGCTCGACAAGCTGGCCTACGCCGACGCCTTGACGCCGTCGAGGCGGAAGTTGCTTGGGGTGCTCGCCGGGCTCGTGGATCTGCCGCTCGAGCGAGCGGTCTCGATGCTCGCGGTGTCGAAGGGCCAGGCGGCCGAGGTCGCCGTTGACGCGGCCCTCGGCTCCGCTCCCGCGGGCCCGGCCGCCGAGGTCTACACCGGCGTCCTCTACGAGCGTCTGAAGCTCCCGGAGCTTCCCAGACGCGCCCAGGGCCGAGTGCTGATCGCCTCGGCCCTGTGGGGCGTCCTACGGCCCACCGACCGCATCCCTTACTACCGGCTCTCGGCGAAAGCCAAGTTGGACGGGATCGGCGGCCTCGCCGCCTTCTGGCGGCCGTCCCTGACCGAGGTGCTCCCCGACAAAAAGGGAACCTTGGTCGTCGACATGCGCTCCGGCGCCTACGCGGCGGCCTGGAAGCCGAAAGAGGCGACGCTGGTCTCCGTGCGCGCCTTCAGCGAGATGAAGGGCAAGCGCAAACCGGTGAGCCACATGGCGAAGGCCGTGCGCGGCGAAGTGGCCCGGGCTCTCTTGGAGGCGAAAAAGGCGCCGGAGAGCCCCGAAGGCGCGGCGGGTGTCGCGGAGGGGGCGGGGTTCCGGGTGGAGCTCAGTCCGGGGCAGCTGGACGTGATTGTTCGCGGTTGAGGGCGTCGTGCCGGCCGCCCCGGCAGTCGGTTGATGGGCCGAAAACCCCGCTATATCGTGGTTTTTCGGCCCATCAACATCCGGGGTCGGGCGGAAGGCGCACGAAGCGCGCGGAAGATGCGCGGAAGTGTGGAGTTCGTGACGTCTCCCTCAACGGCGTCGGACCTTCGTCTCACCTCTCATACCCCGGCCGTCTCGCTCACGGCCACAGCCGGCCAGGGTCGTGGCCGAGACGGCCGTGCTCGCCGCAGACCCTTGCGTCCCTTTCCCCGGCGCCGGCTTCTCTGGCCTCCCAGCTAGACAGGCAGCCGGAGCTCTGGCCAGGTGTCGAGGCAGCTCAGGTCGACCTTGGGGAAGGTCAGGACCTCGACGCCGCTCATCGCGGCGATCGTCTCGCGGTTGTCGGCCTCGATCGGGGTCGGGTCCTCGGGCCAGGGGTTGAGGACGACGGCGGCGACCTTCAGGCCTACGGAGCGGGCGGATTCGACGGTCAGGAGGGTGTGGTTGATGGTCCCGAGGCCGGGAGAGGCGACGACCACCAGGGGGTAGCCGAGCTCGACCGCGCAGGAGCGCATGGTCCAGCTGGGAGAGAGGGGGACGAGGAGGCCGCCGGCTCCCTCGCAGACGATCGCCTCGACGCCGTCGGCGGCCGCGCGGGCCGCGGCCATCACCTTCTCCGGGTCGATCTCGACGCCTGCCAGGCCGGCCGCCAGGTGCGGGGACATCGGCGGGTCGAAGCGGTAGGGGGAGATCTCCTCGTCGCTCTGGGACGAGCGGGCGGCCGCCCGCAGCGCGGCCGGATCCGGGAGACCATCGATCGAGGCCCAGCCCTCGCCCGCGGCCTCGACCGCCGCGATCGCGGCAGCCTCGTCGTAACCGGTGAACTCTTCCAGTTCGGTGAAGGCCGGCTTGAAGACCGCGACGCTCTTGCCGTCCGCGGCCAAGGTGCGGGCGATCGCCGCGGCGACCACGGTCTTGCCGACATCGGTGTTCGTGCCGGTGACGAAGATTCCGCTCGCGCGGCGCGTCTGGCCGACCTGATCGCGCGTGATCGACGCCTGCCACTGCTCTCGTGAGAGGCCAGGCATCAGGCGGCGATCGTCGGAGCCTTCAGCAGGCCGATCGCGCGGGCAGCCTCGCCGACCTCCTGCGCGGCGCGGCGCAGCTCGCCCGGCGAGTGCGTCGCCATCACCGTGAAGCGCAGGCGCGAGGAGCCCTCGGGGACGGTCGGCGGGCGGATGCCCTGGACGAAGACGCCGCGCTCCAGGGTCTGCTCGCAGAGCTCCATCGTCCGCTCGGCCTCGCCGATCTCGATCGGCACGATCTGGGTGGTCGAGTCGCCGGTGGCGAAACCCTCGGCGGCGAGCGCGTCGCGCAGCGCCCGCGCGTTCGTCGCCAGCCGCCCGACCCGCTCGGGTTCGGCTTCGAGTACGCCGAGCGCCGCCCGCGCCGCGCCGACGACCGGCGGCGGCGGCGCGGTGGAGAAGATGAAGGGGCGCGCCCGATTGACGAGGTAGTCGATGGTCTCGGGGCTCGCGCAGACGTAGGCCCCGTAGGCGCCGAGCGCCTTGCCCATGGTCCCCATCACGACGTCGACCTCGCCCGAGAGCCCGGCCGCGGAGACGGTCCCCCGACCGCCCGGGCCGACGGCGCCGGTCGCGTGTGCCTCGTCGACCATCAGCCGCGCCCCGTGGCGGCGCGCCAGCTCGAGCAGCTCGGGCAGCGGGGCGACGTCGCCGTCCATCGAGAAGACGCCGTCGGTGACGATCAGCGCCGGGCGCCCGGGCGAGTCGCGCAGGAGCGCCGCCAGGTGGTCGACGTCGTTGTGGCGGAAGACGACAGCCTCAGCCCGCGCCAGCCGGCAGCCGTCGATGATCGAGGCGTGGTTCAGCTCGTCGGAGAAGACGACCTCGCCGGGCCCGGCGAGCGCCGCGATCGTGCCCATGTTCGCCAGGTAGCCGGAGCCGAAGAGGAGCGCCCGCCTGTAGCCCTTGAAGGCGGCGAGCGCCGACTCCAACTCCCGGTGCGGGGCCATGTTGCCGCTGATCAGCCGCGAGGCGCCCGACCCGGCGCCGAAGCGCAGCGCCGCCTCGGCAGCGGCCTCGCGCACCCGCGGATCCGCCGCCAGGCCGAGGTAGTCGTTGGAGCAGAGCAGCAGCACGTCGCGCCCGTCGAGCGTCACCCGCGGCCCCTGCGGCCCCTCGATCAGCCGGAGTCGCCGGTAGAGCCCGCGCTCGCGCAGCTCCTCGAGGTGGGCCGCGACGTCGGTCACCGCCGCCCTCCTAGGCCGCGGCCGTCGGGTATCTCGGGACCCGCCCGCCC
>JAFDWG010000189.1 GCA_018268605.1 Actinomycetota bacterium
CGGACCATGTCGCCGATCGTCAGCAGCGGGTTGCGCGCGGTCGACTGGTAGACGACCAGCGCCACGATCACGAGGAGGCCGCCGATCAGCGGGACGATCGCGATCGGATCGAGGAAGGCGTGGGTGGTGAGCTGGGAGGCGCCGAAGAACGCGGCGACGCAACCGACCGCCGCCATGCCCAGCGCCAGCGGGTCTTTCGGCGACGAGGGGTCGGCCGGCGGCGCGTCCTCGAAGGTGAGGACGGCGAAGATGAGGGACAGGACGGCGATCGCGGCGACGATCCAGAAGAGCGGCCGCCAGGCGTCGGCCTCCGCCTGCAGGCCGCCGATCGCTGGGCCGGCGGCGACGGCGCCGAAGATCACCATGTTCATGATCATCGCCGTCGTTTTCAGTTTGGCGATCGGATAGCCGAGCGCGAGCGGCGGGACCGCGGCGATCAGCAGGAGGCTGGTGCAGAGGCCCTGGAGGACGCGGCCCGTGATGAAGACGCCGGCACTGGTCGCGGAGGCGGCGAGGAGCGAGCCGATGACCAGTACGATCGCGTAGAGGACCAGCATCCGCCGCTGCGGCAGGTGCTGGGCGAAGGCGACCGCGAGCACCGTGCCGACCGCGTAGGCGGCGTTGGCGAAGCCGGCGCCGAGGCTCATCGTCTGGGCGCTGGTGTGCAGCTGTTCGGTGATGATCGGCGACACCGCCTCGAGCGCGCCGGAGAGCGCCAGGTAGGGCAGCAGCGCCAGCAGCACCATGGCGGCGACGGCGGGATAACGACCTGCGAGCGGGCCCTGGCGCATCAGTGGGCCCCGTTGTCCTGGTCGGTGAGGTGGGCGGTGGTTCTGGTCATCTTCGACTGGGTCTCCGGTGAAAGCTGGGCGAGGGTAAACGGACAGTCGTGTCCGGTGATGGCTCAAACGAATACCAGATAAACGGAGTCCAACTCCACTTCAGCCTTGATTTATGTGACGGAGTCACGCATGGCACCCCCCAAACGGCCGAAAGCAGATGGAGAGCCTTGTCCGGTTGCTAGGGTTCCGCGCCGATGACGGTGGCGCCATCGCGAGACCAGCAGCGCCGTGACGCCCGCGACAACCGCGAGGCGATCCTCGAGGCGGCCCGCGCCCTCTTCGCCGACTCGGCCGACGTGGCGATGGTGCAGGTGGCGCGTCGGGCCGGGGTCGGCCAGGCGACCCTCTACCGCAACTTCCCCAGCCGCGGCGCCCTGGCGTCGGTGATCCTCGACGAAAGCGTCGACCGCATCGCCGCGACCGCCGCCGAGCACGCCGGCGAGGCCGACGCCTTCTTCATCCTCCTGCGCGGCCTGATCGACAGCATGGTCAACCTCTACGGCGTCGCCGTCCTCGCCCGCCGCGACGCCGAGACCGACGCCCACCTCCAGGCCTCCCGCAAGCGGATACGCGAGCTGCTGAAGGAGCCGCTATGCGACGCGAAGGCGGCGGGCACCCTCCGCCGGGACGTCTCGGTCGACGATGTCTTCCTGATGTTCGGGATGGCGCGCGGCGCGATGGAGGGGCTGGCCGATCCCGGTGCCCGCTCCGCTGTCGCCCACAGGGTGCTGACGCTGATCCTCGGCGGGATCGAGGCACCGCGCGCCGACGGTCGGCCCTAGGCCGCGGCGGCCTGCGCCGAGGAGAGGGCCTCCTCGGGGGCGGTCCAACCACGGCCCTGGTCGGTCGCGACTGCCTTGTCGGTCAGCTGCCCGCCGCGGACGCTGAGCCCCTCGAGGAATCCCGGGTCGGCGCGGAGCGCGTCCTCGACGCCGTCGGCCAGGCGCACCACGTAGGGGAGCGTTGCGTTGGTGAGGGCGCGGGTGGAGGTGATCGGCACGGCACCGGGCATGTTGGCGACGCAGTAGTGGCTGATCCCGTCGACCTCGTAGACCGGGTCGGTGTGGGTGGTCGCATGGGAGGTCTCGAAGCAGCCGCCCTGGTCGATCGCGACGTCGACCATCACCGAGCGTGGCTTCATCAGCTTCAGCTGCTCGCGGCTGACCACGTGCGGGGCCTTCGCGCCCTTTACCAGGACGGCGCCGATCACAAGATCGGCTTCGGCGAGACGCGACTCGA
Organism: Actinomycetota bacterium; assembly: GCA_018268605.1. GTDB lineage: Bacteria > Actinomycetota > Thermoleophilia > Solirubrobacterales > 70-9 > VAYN01. Next base: position 2,082 of record JAFDWG010000189.1, read on the forward strand.
CCTCGAGGCCGGTCGAGTAACCGGTCTGGATCGTGCCGTTGAAGATCTGGTCAAGCTCCCGCAGGCGGTCGATCGAGCGGTCGAGGACGGTCACGTCGGCACCGAGGCCGACCGCCATCCGCGCCGCGTTGGCGCCGACGATGCCACCGCCGATCACCAGGACCTTGCCCGCGGCGACGCCGGGGACGCCGCCGAGGAGGACGCCGGAGCCGCCCGCCGGGCGTCCCAGCATGTAGGCGCCGGCCTGGGTCGCGAGCCGGCCCGCGACCTCGCTCATCGGCGCCAGCAGCGGCAGACCCCCGGCGGCGTCGGTGATCGTCTCGTAGGCGATGCAGGTGGTGCCGGAGTCGATCAGGCCCTGGGTCAGATCGGCGTCCGGTGCGAGGTGCAGGTAGGTGAAGAGGACGTGGCGCGGCTCCAGCATCGCGACCTCCTGCGGCTGGGGCTCCTTGACCTTGACGATCGTGTCCGCGGCGGCGAAGACGGCGGCGGCGTCGGGGACGATCTCGGCGCCCTGGGCCACGTAGGCGTCGTCGGAGAACGCGGAGCCCACCCCGGCCCCGGCCTGGATGACGACCTGATGGCCGCGGTCGGTCAGCTCCCGCACTCCGGCGGGCGTCATCGCCACGCGGTACTCCTCGACCTTCACCTCGCTCGGCACGCCGATCTTCATCGCCTTCTCCTTCATCAAGTCTTCGGGGGGAATCCACACAATCTGTGAAGATCCCAGCGATGGTGCGGCCCGGTCCTCATATCCGCAAGGCCGGGGAAGAAATCTCTACGATTCGACAGGCATGGATGAGATCGACGACCGAATCCTCAGCATCCTCGCCACAAACGGAAGGGCTTCCTTCGCCGCGATCGGCGAGGAGGTCGGCCTCAGCCCCCATGGCGCCGCCGACCGCGTGCGGCGCCTGGAGCGCGACGGTGTCATCACCGGCTACGCGGCGCGGATCGACCCGGCCGGGGTCGGCCGCTCCCTCGACGCCTTCATCGACGTCCGCCTCCTCCCCACCACCGACTCCGAGGAGTTCGAGCAGCGCGTCGCCCGCCTCGACTCGGTCCGCGAAGTCGCCTTCCTCACCGGCCGCTTCGACTTCCAGCTCCGCGTCGCCTGCCGCGATGCCGACGACCTGAACGACACGGTCCGCGCGATCCGCCGCGAAGCCGGCGCCGCCGGCACCGAGACCCGGATCGTCCTGCGGTCGACCAGCTTCGAGCGGATGATGAACGCCAGAACATGACGAAGGAGGATGCGATGCCAGCGAGTGCGGTCAAGCACCGAGACGAGTTCGAGCGGATGGCGGGGTCCGGGGGATGCACCTGGATGCTGGCGCGCAAGGCGCTCGGGACCGAGGCGTTCGGCTACAACATGGTCGAGATCGAGCCGGGCGGCGCAATGCCCGCGCACGACGAGTCGGGCAGCCGACAGGTCGAGATCTACGTGATCCTCGAGGGTGAGGCGGTGGTCGTCGTCGACGGCGAGGAGCACGCGGCGCCCGCGGGCACCTTCGCCTCGCTCGAGCCCGACAGCGAGCGCACGGTCCTCAACCGCTCCTCGTCCCCGCTCACCCTGCTGGTGTTCGGCTCGGTCCCCGGTCCCGGATATCACCCGCCGAGCTGGGCCTGACGAGGGCGCACGGTCAGATCCTCGGGCGGGCGGCCCTCGCCTATCGCGCGTAGGCCTGGCGACGATCTTCGTCGTCGGGCAGGACCAGGTTCAGGAGCCCGTTCATGATGCTGACGATGATCGCGGCCAGCACACCCCACCAGAACGTCTCGATCTCGAAGTCCGGCACTATCCAGTCGGTCAGGTAGAGCATCAGGACGTTGATGAGAAAATAGAAGAGCCCCAACGTGACCACGATGAAGGGGATCGAGAGCACGGTGAGGATCGGCTTCACCCAGGCGTTCACCAGCGTGAACACCGCGGCGGCGATGAACAGCGTCCACCACTGGTTCCCGTAGCTGACCCCGGAGAGGATCCAGGCGGCGACGAACAGGGCGATGACGTTGCAGATCCAACGGACGAGAAGCTTCGACATCTCAGTCCACGTTACCGTTTC
>JAFDWG010000018.1 GCA_018268605.1 Actinomycetota bacterium
CGCCGAGTAGCGGTGCGGCTCGCCAAATACCTCGCGCACGCAGGGGTCGCCTCGCGGCGCAGATCCGAGGAGCTGATCGCGAAGGGGCTGGTGACGGTCGCCGGTGAGCTGGTGACGGATCCGGCTCGGGACGTCGACGAGGGATCGGACGTGCGGGTCAAGGGTGTGCCGGTTGCCGCCGAGGCGCGCGAGGTGTGGATCGTCAACAAGCCCAAGGACGTCGTCTCCACGGCCCGCGAGCCGGGCGCCCGCCGAGCGGTCGTCGAGCTTGTCGACTCGAAAGCGCGGCTCTACCCGGTGGGGCGGCTCGACGCCGACTCGACCGGGCTCCTGCTGCTGACGAACGACGGCGCGCTGGCCAACCAGCTGACGCACCCCCGCTACGAAGTCCCCAAGACCTATCGGGCGCGACTGGCGAAATCGCCCCGCGAGCGGGAGCTCGCCCGCCTCCGCGAGGGTGTGGAGCTCGAGGACGGCCCGACCGCTCCCGCGAATGTGAAGAAGGTCGGGGATCGGGAGATCGAGATCGTCCTCCGCGAAGGGCGGAACCGCCAGGTGCGCCGGATGGTGGACGCGGTCGGGAATCGGGTGGTCGAGTTGAAGCGGATCGGCTTCGGGCCGCTCAAGCTCGGCAGTCTCGCCGAGGGGGCTTCGCGGCGGTTGAATGACTCGGAGATCAAGCGGCTACGCGCCGCGGGCGACCAGTCGCGCGCGTAGGACGGCGAACACCGCATCCGGTTCGTTTTCGAGTTCCCTCCAGGTGACCCGGAGGACCTCGTTGCCCGCCGCGATGAGCTCCCTCGTGCGTTTGTGGTCTTCCTCGAAGGCGACCTCGATCGCGTGATGCTTCCGGCTGTCCGCTTCGACGACGAGGCGCTCGGTCGGCCAGAGGAGGTCGACCTCGAGGACGCGCTCCTCGGTGCGGACCCGGGCGTTGACCTTCGGGATCGGCAGGTCGGCGGCGGCGACGAGCGGCAGGAGCTTCGCCTCGAAGAGGCTCCGGATCGTCGAGTGCTTCGCGGTTTCCGCGACCGGCCGCCACTCGTCGAGGACGGTACGGAGCGCCGGCGCCCCACGCCGCCGCGGCCCGTTTGCAAGCACCCCGTCGACCGCCGCGATGTCGAGGACCCTCAGCGTCGCCGCCATCGCCATCGCGTCCCGCAATTGCTCGTTCCCACTGCTTCCGGCCAGGTCGACAAGCGTTCGTGCCACCGTCGTGCAAGGAATCCCGTACGCGGTCCGCACTTCCGACGGCGCCGGGTACGGCACGACGTGGACGCGGATCCCGTCGACCTTCCTCCCGGCCTGCCCGGGACAGATGACATCGACGGTGGCCGGATTTACCTCCCGGAGTCCCAACAGCCAGGCGGCGCTGCGGTGCGAGATCACGGTCCCCGGCCCGCAGGCGAGCACGACGGCGCGAAGTCGCGCGCGTGGTCCCGCGGCAGGGCGACCCAGGGCGAAGACGGTCCGCAGCACCGGATGGAGCCGTCCCGAATCGACCCAACGGGAGATCACGGCGTCATGGAGCCCCGCCGCCCGGAGCTGCGCAGTGGTTACGAGGCCTTCCTGTGCCGCCGCGATCGGGCCCAGGCGTCGGGTTGCGGTGTTCGAAACTTGCGTCATGGCCAAGTAAGGAACACCGCAAGGAGATTGACCCCCTTCGGGGCGCGGATTCGGTGGGGAAAGTCGCTGCTTGCGTCGCTTTGGGAAGATGCGCGGCCATGGATGTCGGCAGCTATCAGGGACCGCAGCCGCGGCTGTTCGCGCTCAGGGGGGCGGTGCAGGCGGAGGAGAACTCGCGGGAGGCGATCCTCGAGGCGACCGCGGAGCTGATGCGGACGATGATCGAGCGGAACTCGCTCGAGGCCGAGGACATGGTCAGCTGCATCTTCACCACCACAGCCGACCTCGATGCGGAGTTCCCCGCGGTGGCGGCGCGTCAGCTCGGGCTCGACACGGTGCCGCTGCTCTGTACGCGGGAGATCCCGGTGCCGGGCTCGATGGAGCGGGTGATCCGGGTGATGCTCCACTACTACGGCGACGCGGCGAGGAAGCCCGAGCACGTGTACGTGGGGGCGACGCAGGCACTGCGGGCCGACCTCGACGCCGCGCAGTAGGGCGACGCGTCAGAATCATCGTCCGATGACGGTCACCTACGCCGAGAAGCTTTCGCGGATGCCGGGATACAAAGCCGGCGTTCCCACCGGGCAGGCGCCCGAGGCGATCGCCGCCGGGCGGATCGCCCAACTGGCCTCCAACGAGTCGCCCTCGCCGCCGCACCCGAAGGTGGTCGAGGCGATCGCCCGCGCCGCCTCGTCGATGAACCGCTATCCGGACCCCGACGCGACGCTGCTGCGGCGCCGTCTCGCCGATCGCTACGACTCCCAGCCGGGAAACATCGCGGTCGGGAACGGGTCGTGCGACCTGCTGCTCGCCGCCGCGTCGGCACTCTGCGAGCCGGGCGACGAGATCCTCTACGCCTGGCCGAGCTTCTCGATGTACCCGTACCTGCCGGCGCTGACCGGGGCCCGCGAGGTCCGCGTGCCGCTCGCCGAGGGCGACTTCCTCGACCTCGACGCGATGGCGGCCGAAACGACCGCGGCGACCCAGCTGCTGATCGTCTGCAACCCGAACAACCCGACCGCGACGCACCACCCGGTGGGCGAGATCGCCGACTTCCTCGAGCAGGTCCCGTCTCACACGACGGTGATCCTCGACGAGGCCTACATCGAGTTCCAGACCAACGACGATCCCGACGCCTCGCTCGACCTGACGGCGGACTTCCCGAACCTGGTCGTCCTGCGCACCTTCAGCAAGTGCTACGGCCTCGCCGGGCTGCGGGTCGGCTACGCGATCGGCTCCTCGAACTTCCGCGCCGCGGTCGACGCGGTGCGCCAGCCGTTCAGCGTCAACGCGCTCGCGCAGGCGGCGGGGGCGGAGGCGATCCTCCACCAGGACGACGTCCTGACCCGGGTCGAGTCGACCGTCGCCGAGCGCCTGAAGATCCAGGAGGGCGTCGGCGGCCTCGGCCTCGCGCTGTCTGAGTCCCAGGCAAACTTCTCCTGGATCGACCTCGGCGACCTTGATGAAAAGGCGATCCTCGAGGGGTTGTCGGCGAAAGACATCGCGGTGCGCGCCGGCGCGCCGCTCGGCGACCCCGGGCACATCCGGGTCAGCTACGGGACCCCCCATGAGGACGATCGGTTCCTCGCCGCGCTTGCGCCCCTGCTCGGCTGAGTGCTACAACTTCCTGGCTGTGAGAAGCACTGCCACCACCGCCCTTGAAACTTCGATCGCGCTCCGCGCGACGTACGGCCGTGGCAGCTTCACCGCGTATTACTGGCGATTTATCTAGGCGTCCGGCCCGGCGGCCCAAGGCCGCCCCGAGACTGTCTTCGGCCGGGCGCCGCCCATGCGGGTGCGCACTCACGCACCCAGGCACGTCCGTGTCAGGACCAGGGGAAGTTACGATTGCAGCGTTTTGGAGAAAGGCGAAGGGAAAATGATCATCGGCATGCAGGGCGCGAAGCGGGACGGCGTCCGTGAACAGCGGATCGCAAAAGTGGTCGAGCTGACGGCGCCGGGCAGCCTGCTCGGGGAGCTGCCGCTCGGCGAGGAGCGCACCAGGACCGTCATCCAGAGCCGCAAGGAAGTCGTCGACGTCCTCCATGGACGCGACCCGCGGCTGATGGTCGTCGTCGGCCCGTGCAGCGTGCACGACCCGAAGGCGGCGCTCGACTACGCCAACCGCCTGGCGAAGGTGGCCAACGACCTGCGCGAGGACATCCTCGTGGTGATGCGCGTCTACTTCGAGAAGCCGCGGACGACGGTCGGCTGGAAGGGTCTGATCAATGACCCGCATCTCGACGGCTCCGCCGATGTCAACGCCGGCCTGCGGATCGCCCGCAAGCTGCTGCTGGAGGTGGTCGAGCTCGGCCTCCCGGTCGGCTGCGAGTTCCTCGACCCGATCACGCCGCAGTACATCGCCGACACGGTCGCCTGGGGGGCGATCGGCGCCCGCACTTCGGAGTCCCAGACCCACCGCCAGCTCAGCTCCGGCCTCTCGATGCCGGTCGGCTTCAAGAACCGCACCGACGGCAACGTCCAGGTCGCGGTCGACGCGGTCCGCGCCGCCGCTGCCCAGCACGCGTTCGCGGGCATCGACGACGCGGGCGCGCCGGCGATCCTCCACACGACCGGCAACCCCGACTGCCACATCATCCTGCGCGGCGGCCACGGGATGCCGAACTACCACGTGCCGGAGGTCGAGGACGCGCTGGTGACGCTCGGGGTCGCCGGGCTGCCGGAGCGCCTCGTCATCGACGCCTCCCACGACAACAGCGGCAAGGACCCGGGAAAGCAGTTCTTCGCCGCGGGCGAAATCGCCGACCAGATCGCCGACGGCAACAAGGCGATCACCGGCGTGATGCTGGAGTCCTTCCTGGTCGAGGGCCGTCAGGACCTGAACCCGGGCGCCGAGCTCGTCTACGGCCAGTCGGTCACCGACGCCTGCATCGGCTGGGAGGACACCGTCCAGGCGCTCGACCGCTTCGCCTCCGCGGTCCAGGCCCGCCGCGCTTCTTAGCGCCATGAGTGGTTCGGCGCCCGCGGGGCCGGGAGCGGCATGACCCCGCGGATCGCCGTCCTCGGCGTCGGGTTGATCGGCGGCTCGATCGGGCTGGCGGCGCGCGAGCGCCTCGGCGCCCAGGTGGTCGGCTTCGATCCCGACGCGGCGACGCGGGAGGCGGCCCTCGCCACGGGCGCCGCCGACACCGCCACCGACTCGGTCGCGTCCGCGGTCGAAGAGGCGGAGGTCGTCTTCTGCGCGGCGCCGGTGCGGACGCTGCCGGACCTCGCCGCGGCGGCGCTCGCCGCCGCCGGCCCCGACACCTCGGTCACCGATGTCGGCTCGACCAAGCGCGACATCGTCGCCTCGCTCGGTGGCGACGAGCGCTTCGTCGGGGGCCATCCTCTGGCGGGAGCGGAGACCGTCGGCGTCGCCAACGCCCGCGCCGACCTATTCGAGGGAGCCCGCTGGTACCTGACCCCGACAGAGAGCTCGAGCGGCGTCCTCTACGACCGCCTGCAGCGGATCGTGACCGGGCTCGGCGCCCGTCCTCAGGCCATCGACGCCGCCGCTCACGACCACCTGATGGCGACGGTCAGTGGCATGCCGCACGCGGTCGCCAACGCCCTCGTCGCCGAGGCGGTCGGGGACCTGGCGGAGGGCGAGCGCCATCCCGAGGTCGGACCGAGCTTCCGCGACGCGACCCGCGTCGCCGGCTCCAACCCCGGCATCTGGGCCGACATCTTCGCCACCAACAGCGAGGCGATCGCCGACTCGATCGAGTCGGTGGCCCGCCGTCTCGACGCGGCGGCGGCGCTGATCCGCTCCTGTGACCGCGAGGCGATCGGCGCCTGGCACGCGGCCGCCGGCGAGGACCGCCGCCGCCTGCTCGAAGCCGAGCGCCCCGACGGTCCGCTCTACGAGCTGCGGGTGATCGTCGCCAACAAGCCGGGGACGATGGCGCGCCTGGCGCTGGCGCTGGGCGAGGCGGGCCTGAACATCGAGGACATGGCCCTGCACCCGGCCACGGACATGAGCTCCGGGGCGGTCTCGCTGTGGCTGGCGGGGGAGGACCAGGCCGAGCGCGGTGCGGCGTTGGTCCGCGAGCTGGGGCACGGCGTGACCGTCGTCGGCGCCGGCGGCTAGCAGCCAGATAGTTTTTCGCCCGTATGAGCGATCGAACCAACTTCAGGCCGCTTGGCGCCCTGCGCGGCGCCCTCCGGCCCCCTGCCGACAAGTCGATCTCCCACCGCGCGGCGATGATCGCCGCGATGGGTGAGGAGGAGGCCGAGGTGGTCGGCTACCTCGACGCCGCCGACACCCGCTCGACTCTCGACGCGGTGCAGGCGGTCGGGGCGCGGCTGCTGCACGAGGAAAAGGCGACAGACGTGGTCGGCGAGGGCGACGGACTCGGCGCGCCGACCTTGCGGATCGCCGGGGTGGGGCTGCGCGGCGCGCGCTCGGCGTCGATCGACGTCGGCAACGCCGGGACGCTCCTGCGCCTGCTGCCGGGCTGGCTCGCCGGACAGCCGACCGGCGCCTGGGAGCTCGACGGCGACGAGTCGATCCGCAAGCGTCCGGTGGATCGGATCGCCGACCCGCTGCGCCAGATGGGCGCGGTCCTCGACGCGAACGACGACCTGCCGCCGCTGCGGATCGAGGCGGCGCCGCTCCGCGGCATCACCTACGAGCTGCCGGTGGCGAGCGCCCAGGTCAAGTCGTGCGTGCTCCTCGCCGGCCTGGTCGCCGAGGGCGAGACCCGGGTGGTCGAGCCGCTGCCGACCCGAGACCACTCCGAGCGCATGCTGGCCGCCGCCGGCGCGCAGGTGAGCCGCGCGGGGGACACCGTCGTCATCGCCCCGGCCGAGCGCCTCGAACCGGGGCGGATCGTCGTCCCCGCAGACTTCTCCTCCGCGGCCTTCTTCATCGCCGCGGCGACGATCGTCCCCGGCTCCGACGTGCTGCTCCACCACGTCGGCGTGAACCCCACCCGCACCGGCCTGCTGGCGATCCTCGAGCGCATGGGGGCCGAGGGGATCGAGGTCATCCCGGGTGGCGAGGAGGGGGGCGAGCCGATCGGCGACATCCGCGTCGGACACTCAGAGCTGCGCGGCTGCGAGGTCGGCGGCACCGACGTGCCGCTGGCGATCGACGAGCTGCCACTGGTGGCGCTGGTCGCCTGCTTCGCCGAGGGGACGACGACGATCCGCGACGCGGCCGAGCTGCGCCGCAAGGAGTCCGACCGGATCGCGGTCGTCACCGACGCGCTGCGCGCGCTCGGCGGACGGGTCGAGGCGACCGAGGACGGCATGGTGATCGAGGGCACGGGCGGCTTGCGCGGCGGTCAGATCGACTCCCACGGCGACCACCGGATCGCGATGCTGGGCGCGGTCGCCGGGGTGGCGTCGACCGATGGCGTCGAGGTCGGCAACATGGCGGCGGCCGGCGTCAGCTACCCCGGATTCCAGGGCGACCTCAATTCCCTCCTGCACGGCCCGCCGCTGCGCGACCCGGTCCACTGAGTGCCCGCTGAGCGGCCCGCCGAGCCCGCCGACCCGTACGCTGCCGCCATGGTTATCGCGATCGATGGGCCCGCCGGGGCCGGGAAGTCGACCGTCGCCCGCGCCGTCGCGGCCGAGCTCGGCTTTACCTACCTGGACTCCGGGGCGATGTACCGCAGCGTGGCGCTGGCCGCGCGCGAGGCGGGCGTCGACGCGGACGACGGCGGGGCGCTCGGGCCACTCGCCGCGGGCCTCGAGATCGACTTCGACGGGCGCCGCGTGCTGCTCGACGGTCACGACGTGGGCGACGCGATCCGCACGCCCGAGGTGAGCGCGGACGCCTCGCGCGTCTCGGTCCACCCGGCGGTCCGCGAGGCGATGGTCGCGCGCCAGCAGGAGCTGATCGCCGCCGGGCGCTACGTCGCCGAGGGGCGCGACATCGGCACCGTGGTCAGTCCCGACTCGCCGCTGAAGGTCTTCCTCACCGCGTCCGACGAGGAGCGCGCGCGCCGCCGGGCGGTGGATACCGGGGAGGACGTCGAGACGGTCCTCGCCGCCCAGCGCGCCCGCGACGCCCGCGACATCGAGCGCGAGCACGGCGCCCTCCGCGCCGCCGACGACGCGGTCGAGATCGACACCACCGGCCTCAGCCTCGAAGCGGTCGTGGGACGGGTCGTCGCCCTGGCCCGGGAGCGGGGGCTCGCGTGAGCGCCACCGTCGCCATCGTCGGATTCCCGAACGTGGGGAAGAGCACCCTGGTCAATCGCCTGGTCGGCGGCACGGAGGCCGTCACCGCCGCCGAGCCGGGGGTCACGCGCGACCGCAAGCGCCTCAGCACGGAATGGAACGGAATGCGCTTCGACCTGATCGACACCGGCGGCATCGACCTCGAGGACGAGGCGGAGCTGGCGCGCGACATCCAGGCGCAGGCGCGCACCGCGATCGCCGAGGCCGACGCGATCCTGATGGTGGTCGACGGCCGGGCGGGGCTGCGGGCCGGGGACGCCGATCTCGCCAAGACGCTGCGCGGCGCCGACGTGCCGGTGATCGTCGCGGTCAACAAAGCCGATCGTCCCAACGACTACACGGCGACGGCGGAGTTCCATTCGCTCGGGCTCGGGGAGCCGCTTGCGGTCTCGGCGACCCACGGGCTCGGCACCGGAGACCTGCTCGACGCGATCGTCGTCGCCCTCGGCGACAACCCTGGGAACGAGGAGGACGACGACGCTGTCCGGGTCGCGGTGATCGGACGGCCGAACGTCGGTAAGTCCTCGCTGGTGAACGCCTTCCTCGGCTCCGACCGGGTGATCGTCTCCGACATGGCCGGGACCACGCGCGACACCATCGACACCGAGCTCGAGGTCGAAGGCCGCCGCGTGATCCTCGTCGACACCGCCGGGCTGCGGCGCCGCGCCAAGGTCGCCGGGACCGTCGACTACTACGCCCAGCTGCGCTCCGAACGGGCGGTGGAGCGCGCCGACGTGGCGATCGTCGTCTGCGACGCCGCCGAGGGGGTCACGGCCGAGGACCTGCGGGTCGCCGAAATGTCGATGCGGGCCGGCTGCGCGACGCTCTTCGTCCTGAACAAGTGGGACATCGGCGAGACCGACATCGACGACGCGCGGATCCGCGTCGCCCGTAAATCGCGACTGCGCCCGCCGGTGATCACCGCCAGCGCGACGCGTGGCCGCAACGTTGGCACGCTGCTGCCGAAAGCGCTCCAGCTCGCCGACCGGGCCGCCTCGCGGATCCCGACCCCGGAGCTGAACAAGTTCGTCGCCGAGGTCGTCGCCAAGACGCCGCCGCCCGCCAAACGCGGGCGCCGCCTGCGGCTCTATTACGCGGCGCAGGTGGGGACGAGCCCGCCTCGGATCGCGATCCAGGTGAACGACCGCCGGCTGATCGGCCGCGACTGGGCCTATCATCTGGAGAATCGGATGCGCGAGGCGTACGAACTCGAAGGGGTACCGCTGATCATCGACTTCGTGCCGCATTCGGGCGGCCGCGGGCCTCGGCAGGACTGACGGGCGCCCGCGCCTGCCCGGTCCTCTACCCTTCAGCGATGCCGACTTCCAAGCCACTCGCCGAGGGCGAGCACCTTTTCACTTCCGAGTCGGTGACCGAGGGGCATCCCGACAAGGTCGCCGATCAGATCTCCGACGGCGTCCTCGACGCGATCCTGGCGGAGGATCCGGGCGGTCGCGTCGCCTGTGAGACGCTCGTCAACACGGGGATGGCGGTGGTTTCGGGCGAGATCACGACCGACACCTACATCGACATCCCGGAGATCGTCCGCGACACGGTGCGGCGGATCGGCTACGACGCCAACTACGGCTACGACTGCGACGCGATCTCGGTCCTGACCTCGATCGACAAGCAGAGCCCGGACATCGCCCAGGGCGTCGACAAGGCTTACGAGACCCGCACCGACCCGAGCGACGACGACGAGCTCGACATCGCGGGCGCCGGCGACCAGGGCATGATGTTCGGCTACGCCTCCAACGAGACCGAGGCGCTGATGCCGATGCCGATCCACCTCGCGCATCGCTTCGCCGAACGGCTTTCAGAGGTCCGCAAGGACGGCACGCTCGGCTACCTCGGGCCTGACGGTAAGACCCAGGTCACGGTCCGTTATGCCGACGGCAAACCGATCGCGGTCGAAAAACTCCTGATCTCGACCCAGCACGACGAGGGCGTCGACTCGCAGGGCACGATCCGTCCCGACCTCTGGGAGCACGTGATCATGCCGGTGCTGGCCTCCGAGGTCCCCGGGATGTACGACGAGGGCGCGCTCCGCGACGATTTCCTCGTCAACCCGACCGGCAAGTTCGTGATCGGCGGCCCGGTCGGCGACGCCGGCCTCACCGGCCGCAAGATCATCGTCGACACCTACGGCGGCATGGCCCGCCATGGCGGCGGCGCCTTCTCCGGCAAGGACCCGTCCAAGGTCGACCGCTCCGCGGCCTACGCGGCCCGCTACGTGGCCAAGAACGTGGTCGCCGCCGGTCTCGCCGATCGTTGCGAGGTCCAGGTCGCCTACGCGATCGGCGTCGCCCACCCAGTGTCCCTGATGGTCGAGACCTTCGGCACCGGCAAGCTGTCGGACCAGCGCATCGCCCAGTTGGTCGAAGCCGAGTTCGACATGCGCCCCGGCGCCTTTCGCCAGTACCTCGATCTCCACCGCCCGATCTTCCAGAAGACCGCGGCCTATGGCCACTTCGGCCGTGAGGAGCCCGAGTTCACCTGGGAGAAGACCGACCGCGCCGAGGCCCTGAAGACGGCCGCCGGCGCCCAGGCCGCTACCGCATAATCCGCTCCTAGCGGCCTCTCCGGCCCCGGCGAGGGCCGGGAGGGGGAGAAAATTCAGCGCTGCGTGGATTACCCGTGTCATGGCACGGGAAATACACGCAGCGCGGAGCCGGGCGGCCTGGGATATGGCGCGACGGCAGCACGGAGTGGTAACGCGAAGCGATCTCGGACGGCTCGGATTCTCCGAAGAGGCGATCGAACATCGCCTCGCCACCGGGCGCCTTCACCCGATCTCGTCCGGGATCTACGCCGTGGGACGGCCGGAGCTGACCCCGCGCGGACGTTGGATGGCGGCGGTGCTCGCCTGCGGGGACGATGCGATGTTGAGTCACCGGAGCGCGGCGGAGCTCTGGGGCATCGGCTACGAGGAGCGGGGACGGATCGACGTTTCCATCCGGCGGAAGAGCAAGATCACCCGGAAAGGGATCAAGGTTCGGGCGCGCCCCTCTCTCGATGCCAGTTGTTTCGTCGTTCGCTTCGGCATCGCCGTCACGCACCCCGTCCAGACCCTGATCGACCTTGCCACGGAACTGAAGCCGCTGCGCCTCGAGCGGTCGGTCAACGAGGCGGACAAGCACGACCTCGTGGACCCCGAAACCCTCCGCAAGGCGCTCGACGCCTACGGCGGGATGCCCGGTGTCCGGACGCTTCGCACGATGCTCGACCGGCACACGTTTCGGCTCTCGGACTCCGACTTGGAGGTCTACTTCCGGCCGCTGGCCCTCGGCGCCGGCTTCCCGATGCCGCTGACGAAACACTGGGTCCTCGGCTACGAAACGGACTTCTGGTTCCCCGACCACGGCCTCGTCGTCGAGACGGACGGGCTCCGCTACCACCGCACGCCGTCACAGCAGGCCCGCATGGCAAAGCGGGACCAGAAGCACACCGCTGCAGGCTTCCGCGTGCTGCGCTTCACGCACTGGCAAATCGCGAAGGAGCCGAACGAAGTGATCGACGTGCTGCGCCGGATCGGGCGGGTGCTTTAGACGCCGGGGGCCTGGGGCTCGCCGGGGGCCTGGGGCTCGCCCAGACCGTGGCTGCCGGCGGAGTTCACGCCGGTCGCGCGGTCGACCGCCTGGACGACGCCGCCGGGATCGGCAACGCCGTAGAAGATGAAGTCGTAGTCGCCGCCACTGGCGGCGGTGTTGAAGTCGACGTCGCCGATCTGCATCAGCCGCTGATACACCGACTGGCTGTAGTTGACGTCCTGGACGCGCTCCAGGCGCGTCTCCTGGATCTCCCGCGAGACGATCCCGCGCCTGATGTTGAGGCGGCGGGTGGTGATCGTGTAGGTGGTCGCCCAGCGTTTGAGGAAGCCGATCGCGAGGGTGAGGGCGAGGACGACGAGGATGACGACGAACACCGAGGTGGTGCTCGAGACGAGCTTCGCGATGATCCCGAGGACGATCGCGATCGCGACGCCTTTGAGATAGAAGCCGAGGATCGCGCGCCAGGACGGGTGGCCCTGGAAGATGATCTTCTCGTCGGCGCTGAGGTCCATCGCGGGCAGCATATTCGGTGCGTCACCCGGTTTCCATAGGCTCGACTGTCCAATGGCGATCCTCAAGGTCGAGCCGCTGACGACCGCCCGCGCGCTGCGGGGGCCGTTCGACTACCGCCGGCCGGAGGCGATGGAGGGGCTCGAGGTCGGGTCGCTGGTGCGGGTGCCGTTCGGGCCGCGCCGGCTGCTCGGCGTGGTCGTCGAGCTGGCCGACTCCTCGGATCTAGCGCCGGAGCGCCTCGCCGAGCCGGTGGAGGCGCTCGAGGCGGGCGCCTCGCCGGAGCTGGTCGAGCTCGGCCTCTGGGTGGCCCGCGAGTACTGCTCGACACCCTCGCGCGGGCTCTCGCTGGTGCTCCCACCCGGCACGGGGACCGGACGCTCCGGCCGCACCGTCCGCGCCAAGACCGAGGTGCGGGCAGAGATCACGCCGGCGGGCGAGGCTGCCTTGGAGGGCGGTGAGCGGCTTGGCGTGAAGCAGCGGGCGGTGCTGGAGGCGCTGGCGGAGAGTGGCGAGATGTCGGCACCGCGGCTGGCCGCCGCGGTCGGCTCGACCGCCGCGATCGTCCGGCGCCTCGCCGAGCGTGGCCTGATCGCGACCCGCGACGCCGGCGTGCGGCGCGCCCCCGCCGCCTCAGGGCTGAAGGCCGCGGTCGAGCCGCCGCGCCTCCTGCCCGAGCAGCAGGCCGCCGTCGATGCCCTCGTGGCGGCGCTCGACGGCGAGTCCGGCGCTCCCCGTGAGCAGCTCCTCCACGGCGTCACCGGCTCGGGTAAGACCGAGGTCTACCTGGCCGCGGTCGAGGCGGCGCTCGCGCGCGGGCGGGGGGCGATCGTCCTGGTCCCCGAGATCGGCCTCGCCCCGCAGGCCGTCGCCCGTTTTCGCGCCCGCCTCGGCGACCGCTTCGCCGTCCTCCACAGCGCCCTCTCCGACGGCGAACGCTTCGACGAGTGGCAGCGGCTGCGGAGCGGCGAGGCACAGGTCTGTGTCGGCCCGCGCTCGGCGATCTTCGCCCCGGTCCAAGACCTCGGCCTGGTCGTCATCGACGAGGAGCACGATCCTTCCTACAAGCAGGAGGGTGACCCGACCTACGATGCCCGCGCCGTCGCCCGCCACCGGGCCCGCGAGCGCAGCGCCGTCCTCGTCGCCGGGACCGCGACGCCACGGCCGGAGACCTGGCTCGAGCTGCCGCGCCTGGAGCTGCCACGCCGTGTCGACGGCCTGCGTATGCCGCCGGTGAACATCGTCGACATGCGGGAGGCCGATCCGCGCTCGGGCCCGCTGCACGCCGACACCTGGACAGCGCTGGAGGAGGTCCGCGCGGCCCGTCAGAAGGCGATCGTGATGATCAACCGGCGCGGCTTCGCCCCGTGGCTGACCTGCCGCTCCTGCGGGCACCACTGGAGCTGTCCCAACTGTGACGTCTCGCTGATCGTCCACCGCGAGTCGGGCCGCCTCGTCTGCCACCACTGCGCGCACGTGGAACCCGCCCCGCGGGCGTGTCCCAAATGCTCATCGACCACGCTGGCGCGGGCGGGCGCGGGGACCGAGCGGATCGAGGAACTGGTGCGCGAGCGCCTCGCTCCGATACAGGTTTTCCGCCTCGATTCCGACACCACCGCCCAGCGCGGCGCCCACGCCCGGATCCTGGCCGAATTCGGCGAGGCGCCGAGCGCGGTCCTCGTCGGCACCCAGATGGTCGCCAAGGGCCACGACTTCCCGGAGGTGACCCTGAGCGCGATCCTCGACGCCGACGCGACCCTGCGATTCCCCGACTTCCGCGCCGAGGAGCGGACTTTTGCGATGGTCGCCCAGCTGGCCGGGCGCTCCGGCCGCGGCGAGGCGGGGGGAGAGGTGATGGTGCAGACGCTCGCGCCGGGCGCCTCCTCGATCGAACACGCCGCCGCCCACGACTCAGGGGGCTTCCTCGAGCGCGAGCTCGACCGCCGGCGCATCCTCCGCTACCCGCCGTACTCCCACCTCCTGCGGGTGAACCTCGCCTCGCCCGACGAAGGCAAGGTCGACGAGGCCGCCGGCGCGATCGCCGCCGAACTCCGGTCCCGGCTCCCGGCCGAATCGGAGCTGCTCGGGCCGGCGCCGATGTTCCGGGTGCGGGGACGGCACCGGCGCCGCATCCTGGTCAAGGCCCAGGACCGCGCCGAGACGGTCGCCGCGGCGCGCGCCACGGTCGAGCGGCGTGCCGCCGACCGGGCGCTCAAGGACGTCTCGATCGGCGTCGACGTGGATCCTCAATAGGTACGCTTGGTTCGTGAGCGACGAGCAGGCGATCGACACCGACCCCAACGAAGAGGAGCTCCACCGCAAGCTCCTCGAACGGCGCGAAGCCGCGCTGGCGAACGTGGTCAAGTTCGGCGATCCGGTGCTGAAAAGCCGCGCCTCGGAGGTCCACGAGTTCGGCCCCGAGCTGCGCGCCGAGGTCGAGCGGATGATCAACATCATGCAGGACGGCATGGGGGTCGGCCTGGCCGCGACCCAGCTCGGCGTGCTGCGCCGTGTCCTCGTCTTCCAGGTGGGCAACGACAACGAGCCGACGGCGCTGATCAACCCGAAGATCGAGTGGATGGGCGACGAGCTGGCGATCGGCGAGGAGGGCTGCCTCAGCCTGCCGCGGGTGACGATGGACGTCGAGCGCGCGCTGCACGCACGCTTCACCGGCCGCGACGTGGACGGGGAGCCGGTGACGATCGAGGCCTCGGGGCTCGAGGCACGCGTCCTCCAGCATGAGATCGACCACCTGGACGGGGTCCTGATCCTCGACCGCACGCCTCGCAAGCAGCGCAAGGCGGCGCTGAGGGCGCTGCGGGCGGGGGAGAGCTACCATCCGCCGGTCTCCTACGAGGACGAGTCGGACGAGCTTCGCGAGCCGCGCACCGACGCGTGACCGCGTGAGGACCGTCTACCTCGGCACCTCGGACTTCGCCGCGACCGTCCTCGAGCGGCTCGCCGGGTCGCCGCATGCGCCCGCCCTCGTCGTCACCCCGCCCGACAGCCGCCAGGGGCGGGGACGGAAGGTGTCGCCGCCGCCGGTGGCGGAGCTGGCGAGCGAGCGGGGGATGGAGCTGCTGCAGGCCGCGAGCGTCAACGAGGAGGACGCCCTCGAGCGGATCCGCGCGGCGAGCCCGGACGCGATCCTCGTCTGCGCCTTCGGGCAGCTGATCAAGGAGCCGCTCCTGAGCCTCACCGAGCTCCTGAACGTCCACCCGTCGCTCCTGCCGCGCTGGCGCGGGGCGGCGCCGATCGAGCGGGCGATCATGGCCCGGGACCCGAGGACCGGCGTCTGTGTGATGCGACTGACCGCGGGGCTCGACTCAGGACCGGTGGCGCTGCGCGCCGAGGTCGAGCTGGGGGAGGACGAGGACTACGGGGAGCTGTCCCCGCGCCTCGCCGCGCTGGGAGGCGATCTGCTTGTCGAAGCCCTCGACCTGCTGGCCGACGGCACCCTTGCCTTCACCGAGCAGGACGAGGGTGAGGTCACCTACGCCGAGAAGATCACCGGCGAGGAGCGCCGCCTCGACCCGACGCAGACCGCCGCGGACCTGGCGGCGAAGGTGCGGGCGCTGACCCCGCACATCGGCGCCTACCTCGAGTTGGAGGGCGGCGAGCGGCTCGGCGTGCGCAAGGCGCGGGCGGTCCATGGGACTCTTGCGGCGGGCGAGGTCGCCGTCGACGAGGGCGGGATCCTGGTCGGGACCGGGGAGGGCGCGCTGCGGCTCGACGTCGTCCAGCCGGCCGGCGGCAAGCCGATGCCGACCGACTCCTACCTGCGCGGCCACGAGCCGCCGAAGCTCGCGGCATGAGGTCCTTGTGCCGGTAGCGGCGCCGCGGGCCCTCGCCTTCGAGGTCCTGCGGGAGACTTTCGAGCGCGGCGGCCACACCGAGATCGCCTTCCGCGCGGGCGCCGAGCGGCTGGGGCTGGCCGGGCGCGACCGGGCGCAGGCGCAGCGGCTGACCTACGGCTCGGTGCAGCGGCGGGGCACCTCCGATGCCGCGATCGAACGCCTGTCCGGCCGCGCGATCCGGCTTCTGGACCCGCCCGTGGCGGCGTCCCTGCGCCTCGGCCTCTACGAGCTGCTCTTCGCCGACGCGACCCCCGACCACGCCGCCGTCGACCAGGCGGTGGAGCTGGTGAAGATCGCCAAGGCCGCCCATGCCTCCGGCTTCGTCAACGCGATCCTGCGCCGAGCGGCGCGCGAGCGGGCGGAGCTCACGGGTGCCCTGCTCGGCGACGACTCGACCCCCGAGACCGCCGCGGTCGCCCACTCGGCGCCTCTCTGGCTGGCCCGGATGTGGTGGGAGGAGCTCGGCGCCCAGGCGGCGCGGGCGTTGCTGGCCGCCTGCAACGAGCCCGCGGAGGTGGCGATGCGGGCGCGCGACGCCGAGGCCTGCGCCGACCTCGTGGCGCGCCTGCGCGGCGAGGGCGTCGACGTCTCTCCGGCGTCAGGTCCCTGGCCGCTCGACGCCGCCGAGGAGATGGTCTTCGCGGGCCGGGTCGGGGACTCGGTGCCCCTGCTCGTCGGCGATGGCGCGCTGACCCCGCAGAGCCGCGGCTCTGCCGCCGTGGTCGAGGTGCTCGACCCGCGGCCGGGCGAGACGATCCTCGATCTCTGCGCCGGTCCCGGTATCAAGACCGGCCAGATCGCGCTGCGCATGGAGGATCGCGGCGAGGTGATCTCGGTCGAGCTCGACGAGGCCCGCGCCGCCGAGATCTCCGCGCAGGCGCGCCGCCTCGACCTCCACGGCGTCACGGTCTTCGAGGGCGACGTGACCTCGCTGCCCTTGCCACCGGGTTTCGACCGCGTCCTCCTCGACGCGCCGTGCTCGGACCTCGGGACGCTGGCATCGCGCCCGGACGCGCGCTGGCGTAAATCGCCGCGGACGATCGAGCGGGTCGCGACGGTGCAGGAGAAGGCGCTGGAGAACGCGGCGAAGCTTCTGGCGCCGGGCGGGACCCTCATCTACTCGACCTGCACGATCTCCCGGCGCGAGAACGAGGATCGGATCGCCGCGCTGCTCGAGGCGGTCGCCGCGGGCCAGGTCCCGCCGCTCGAGCTGGACGACCTCGGCGCCCTCGCGCCTGCCCTGGCCTCACCGCACGAGCCGAGCACCCTGCAGCTGCGCCCCGACCGCGACCGCACCACCGGCTTCTTCATCGCCCGCCTCCGCCGTCCGGCCGACTGACCCGGCATCATTAGACGGATGTCCGACGCTCCTCATGGCGGCAGCAGCGTCCTCGACCGCGCCCCCTGCCCGAACTGCGGCGAGCCCTGGCTGCGCCCGACCCAGCTCCCTGGCCGCCTGCGCTGCGTCAACTGCCTGAGCCGATTCGAACTCGTCTCCCAGTGCCCCGAGTGCGGCACCCACCAGACGATCGCCCGCATGACCCACACCGCGGACATGGAATGTCAGGAGTGCGGCGCGTCGATGCTGAAACCCACGTAGTCTGCGGCGCATGAGCGACCGATTTCGTGAATTGGCCGCCGCGCCGCGCGTGGCCCCCTCGATCCTCTCCGCCGACTTCGCGAAGCTCGGCGCCCAGGTCGAGGAGGTGATGGCCGCCGGGGCGCGGGTCATCCACGTCGACATCATGGACGGGCACTTCGTCCCGCCGATCACGATCGGGCCGCTGGTCGCGGGGGCGATCGCCGACCTCGTCCATGACGCGGGCGGCGCGATCGACGTCCACATGATGATCGAGGCGCCCGAGCGCCAGATCGAGGAGTTCGCCAAGGCGGGGGCGGACTCGATCACCTTCCATGCCGAGGCGACCCCGCACGCCAATCGCACCCTGGCCGCGATCCGCGAGCTCGGCTGCTGCGCGGGCATCGCGATCAACCCGGGCACCCCGGTCGAGGCGGTCTCCGAGCTGCGCGGCCTCGCCGATCTGGTCCTCTGCATGACCGTGAACCCCGGCTGGGGCGGCCAGTCCTTCATCGCAGGCTCGCCCGACAAGGTCGAGCGCCTGAAGCCCCTGGTCGGCGACGGAATCATCGAGGTCGACGGCGGCATCGACACGGCCACGGCAGGCGGAATCGCCGCGGCGGGCGCATCCCTCTTCGTCGCCGGCTCGGCCGTGTTCGGGGCCGACGATCCCGCGGCCGCCTACCAGGCGATCGCCACCGCCGCCGGCGCCTCCTAGAGTCTGCGCCCGCGCGCGATAAGAGCTCCGGTGATCTCCTGGAGCCAGGCCTTGGTCTCGGTGTCGACCTCGGCCATTTCGGCGCGGCGCTCGCACCAGCCGGCGAGGGAGCGGCGGCCGCCGACGGCGACGATCTCCTCGCTCGTCACCGCGTAGCGGCCGTCGGCGAGGGCCGCCATCGTGCCGATGTCGTCGCGACGGCTGCGCAGGAGGGCGACGACGGCGACGCCGTCGATCTCGCTCGGGGACTCCGGGTCCTCGCCGTCGCGTAGCGGACGCACCGAGAAGACCTGGGACGCGGCGCGGCGGGGGAGCGGCGGCGGCGCCGGTTTACCGATCGGGCCCTTGACCCAGCGTTCGGTCTGCCTCTCGACCTCGTCGCGCAGCTCTCCGCGCACCAGGACGTGGAGCTCGTCACCGGCGCGCAACTCGGTCGAGCCCCGCGGCGGGATCGCATGGCCGTCGCGCACGATCACGTTGACGAGCGCCTCGCGCGGCAGCTCCAGCTCGCGCACCCGGTGGCCCGCGGCGGCGGCGCCCGGCGGCAGCCGGAAGGCGACCACGTCGCCGCCCATCTCACGGATCCGGCCGGACTCGAAGAGCCGCCGGGGCAGCGCCGGCTCGTCGGTCGTGAGGCGCAGGCGCTTGGCGAGCGGCTCGAAGCTCGCCCCCTGGACCAGGGTCGAGGTGACGACGACGAAGAAGACGATCGCGAACTCTTCCTCGCCGCTGCGCACGCCGGCGACGACCGGGAAAGTCGCCAGCCAGATCGGCGTCGCGCCGCGCAGCCCAGCCCAGCCGAGCATCACCTTGGAGCGGATGTTGAGCGGCGAGAAGGCCGTCGCGGCGAAGGTCGCCAGCGGCCGGGCGATGAAGATCAGCACCGCCGAGAGGGCGATGCCCTTGAACGCGACGCTGGCGATGTCTTCCGGGAAGACGAGCAGCCCGAGCAGGATGAAGAGGCCGATCTGGGACACCCAGCCGAGCCCCTCGTGGAAGGAGACGACGCTCCGCCGGGCCGGGATGCGCGCCCCGCCCAGCGCCAGGGCGGTCAGGTAGACGGCGAGGAGGCCGCTGCCTCCGAGGACCTCGGAGACGCCGTATGCAAGCGCCGCGGCGGCGATCGTCGCCACCGGGTAGATCCCGTCGGAGGGCAGCTCGATCCGGGTGATGATCCAGACCGCCGCTTTGCCGAGAAGCAGCCCGACGACGATCCCGACCGCGATTTTCACCGCGATCAGGCCGATCATGTCGACGGGCCCGTAGCTCGGCTGCTGGATCCATTCGACGAAGCCGATGACGAGCAGCAGGGCGACCGGGTCGTTCATCCCGGACTCGCCCTCGAGCGAGCGGGCGAGGCGCTTCTCCAGGGTCGAGTTGCGCAGCACCGCGAAGATCGCGGCTGAGTCGGTCGCGGCGATCGCCGCGCCGACGATCATCCCTTCGAGCCAGGTGAGGTCGAAGATCCATTTCGCCCCGACGCCTGCCAGGAGCGCTGTCGCCAGCGTCCCCAGGGTCGCCAGCGAGGCCGCCGTGCCGAGCACCGGCCGGATCTCCGACCAGCCCGAGGTGAGGCCGCCCTCGAACAGGATCATCACCAGCGCGATCGTGCCCAGGGTGCGCGCCAGCTCGTAATTTTCGAAGTGGATCCCGCCGATCCCTTCGGAGCCGGCCAGCATCCCGAGGGCGAGGAACAGCAGGAGCGCCGGGACCCGGACCCGGTCGGCGAGCAGGGCCCCGAGGATCCCCGCGGCCAAGAGGACGCCGGCGATGAGGATCAGGATGGCGTCGTGGTGGCCCATCCGAGGACCCTAGAGAGACGGGCGTCGCGAGCGCCGCTAGACGTTCTCGTCGATCACGGCGAGGCGGGCCTCCAGCTCCTCCCCGGAGCCGGGGGTGGGCACGTCCTCGGGGTGGTCGGTATGTGGGTGGCGGTAGACCCAGAGGAGCAGGAGGAAGAGGACTCCGGCGGCGATCAGGAAGCCCAGCTCGACCCGCAGCTGCTCGTTGCTGACCAGCGGCAGGAAGTTCCAGCCGATGAAGACGACCGCGCAGGTGATCCAGCGGATCGACGCACGACGCACCTGGCCCATCGCGATACAGGCCTGGTTCAAGGTCACCGAGGAGAGGTAGAGGCCCATCCCGAAGGTGACGAGCAGGAGGCCGACGCGTTCGTAGGTGCCGTTCTTGCCGAAGGCGATTTCCATGCATTTCGGCCCGGCGATCAGGACCACCACGGCGACCAGTGCGGTGAAGGCGACGATACCCAACAGCACCATTTTCACGGTGTGGCCGAATTCCCGCGGCGCGTCGGGATC
This sequence comes from Actinomycetota bacterium, assembly GCA_018268605.1. Classification (GTDB taxonomy): domain Bacteria; phylum Actinomycetota; class Thermoleophilia; order Solirubrobacterales; family 70-9; genus VAYN01. The sequence goes on from JAFDWG010000018.1 coordinate 20,352, forward strand.
GTCGGAGGTGTGGAGACTGGTGAGGTGGGGGAGGATCGAGGTCGAGACCGATTGGAAGAGCTGTAACGGCGCCCGCGCCAGCATCAGGATGTTGAAGATGATCCCCGCCTCGCCGGCGCCCTGGAGGCCGCGGATGATCAGGGGCCCGGCGTTCAGGAAGGCCTGTTCGGAGAACATGATCAGGAAGACGGCCGCGGCGAACCCGCCGCCGTGCTTGAGGCTGAAGCCCGAGTCGCCCGCGTCGTCGTCGGCCACCGCAGGCGCCGCCACGGCCGCCGCCGCTTTCTCCTTCTGCGCTTTATGGGCGAAGGCGAAAGGCACCACCAGGAGCGACAGGGCGGGCGCCGCGGTGATCCCGATCGCGACCGCGCTCTGGCCGCTCAGGACGCTGAAGGCGACCAGCACCGCGAAGATCGTCCGGAAGCACGATTCGGAGAGGATCAGGGCGACGAAGAGGCCGAATTCCTGTTTGCCGGCGAGGAAGCCGCGGGCGAAGTAGCTCGCCGCGTAGAAGAGGACCGAGGTGAAGAAGACCCAGTAGAGGGTTTCGTTGCCCTCCAGCAGGCTGTTCTGGATCGGCCCGCGCAGCGCCAGCGCCAGCACCGTGAAGAGGAGCGAGAGGCCGAGCTGGATCAGGGAGGCGACCCGCAGCGGTTCGCCCAGCGACTGGCCTTTCACCATCCGCTCGGAGATGTGGCGGCTGAGCAGCTGTTCGATCGGCCGATAGAGGGCGGAGATCG
>JAFDWG010000190.1 GCA_018268605.1 Actinomycetota bacterium
CGACGCCGGAGACGGCGACCCACCGCAGCACGCGGACGCGGCTGCCGACCCGGTCTGACAGATGGCCGACCCAGATCCGGCCGAAGGCGCCGACGAACTGCGAGATGGCGATCACGGCGCCGGCCGCGGTGGCGCTCCAGCCAAGGGTGGCGATGAGGAAGACGAGGCCGAAGATCGAGAGCGTGAACTGCGGGACCACCAGCAGCATCGAGAGGAGGTGGAGGCGCTGCAGGAAGTAGCTGCCGCGATATGGGTTGGCGGGCGGGCCGCCGGCGGCACCGGTCGGGTCGGCGGCGGGACGCGGCGGGTTGACGATCCAGATCGCGCAGGCGGCGGCGACGACGGCCGTGGCGATCCCGGCGACGACCAGGGGCGCCCAGATGCCGACGGATTCGGCGAGGTGCGGCACCAGCAATGCGGCGACGGCGACCCCGAGCGGCTGCGACATCTGGCGGATCCCCATCGCAAGCCCGCGCCGCGAGCGCGGGAACCAGCCGACGACGACGCGTCCGGAGGCGGCGTTGGTGCTCGCCGCCGCGGCGCCGCCCAGAAAGAGCATCGCCCCGAGAGCAACGTAGCCGGAGACGACCGCGGCGACGAAGGCGAAGGCCGACGTCAGCGCCAGGCCGCCCGCGATCACCCAGCGCTCACCGTGGCGATCGGCCAGCGCGCCCCAGGCGACGAGGGTCAGGACGACGCCGGTGGTCGACGCCGCCGTCAACAGTCCGGCCTCGGCCAGGGGTAGGCCCCGCTCCAGGTGCAGCAGCGGGATCAGGTAGGCGGGCGTCACGATCAACAGGGTTCCGGCTGCCTGGGCGGCGACGCCGAGCGCCAGCATCCGCCAGGCCCCGGCGGGGACCGGCTCTCGCTCGACGGAATGATTGCCCTGTGATGCCATACCAAAGTGGTATACCATAGTCGGAATGGCCCCCACGAACGAGGACAGCGCCTACTCCCGGCTGCGGTCGGAGATCCTGTCGCTCGAGCTGGTCCCGGGTGAGCGCCTCAGCGAGCGCGGGCTCGAAGCGGTGCTGGGAGCGTCCCGGACCCCGATCCGCGCCGCCCTGATGCGCCTGGAGAACGAGGGGCTGACCCGCCGTCGCGGCCGCGGCTGGCAGGTGACGCCGATCGACCTGACCGAGGTCCGCGAGGCGATGGAGTACCGCGAGGCGATCGAGACCGAGGTCGTCGCCCTGGCTGTCGAGCGGGCCGAGGACGACGAGCTCGACGCACTGCTCGAGATCGCCGAGGCCCACCGCGACCGCGACGACGAGGAGACCGGCCTCCGGGACGGCAAGAGCTTCCACGTCGCCCTCGCCCACCTCGCACGCAACCGGTTTCTGGTCGACGGGATGACCGACGCGCTGACCCGGCTCTCGCGGACCCGCTGGCTCGAGGTGCGCTCGGTCGAGGCCCGCGCCCAGGCACGCGACGAGCATGTCGCGATCGTCACCGCCTTGGCTGCGCGCGACCCCGAAGCGGCGGTGGCACGGGTCCGCGACCACAACCGCGACACCCGCGACCGCCTCCTCGCCACCCTCACCGACGAGCGCCGCCGCCTTCGCGGCCGCGGCTTCTCGATCGTCGAGTCAGACGCCGCCGTCGTCTAGCCGGCCGACGCCACGCGCTCGAGCCGCTCCCAGTCGACCTCCCTGAAGTTGTGCATGGGGCAGTACTTCGGCCCGCACATCGAGCAGAACTCGGCCGTCTTGAAGTAGTCGTCGGTGAGCGTCTCGTCGTGCATGCGGCGGGCGGTGTCGGGGTCGAGGGCGAGCTCGAACTGGCGGTTCCAGTCGAAGGAGAAGCGGGCTTCGGAGAGCTCGCGGTCCCAGGCGGCGGCGCTCCGGTTGCCACGGGCGAGGTCGGCCGCGTGGGCGGCGATCCGGTAGGCGATCAGCCCTTGCTTGACGTCCTCGGCGTCGGGCAGGCCGAGGTGCTCCTTCGGGGTCACGTAACAGAGCATCGAGGTGCCGTGCCAGCCGACCACGGCGGCGCCGATCGCCGAGGTGATGTGGTCGTAGCCCGGCGCGATGTCGGTGACCAGCGGGCCGAGCGTGTAGAAGGGGGCTTCGTGGCAGAGGCGCTGCTGCTTGCGCACATTGCGCTCCAGTTGGTCGAGCGGGACGTGACCCGGCCCCTCGATCATCACCTGGACGCCCCGCTCCCAGGCGCGCTCGGTCAGCTTCCCGAGCGTCCGCAGCTCGGCAAACTGGGCCGCGTCGGAGGCGTCGGCGATCGATCCCGGCCGCAGGCCGTCCCCGAGCGAGATCGTCACGTCGTGCTCGGCGCAGATCGCAAGGATCTCGTCGAAGGCCTCGAAGAGCGGGTTCTCGCGCTCGTGCTCGACCATCCAGCGGGCCAGGATCCCGCCGCCGCGGGAGACGATCCCGGTCACCCGCCGCCGGCAGAGCGGCAGGTGGGCGAGCAACACGCCGGCGTGGATCGTCATGTAGTCGACGCCCTGGCGCGCCTGATGGTCGATCGTCTCCAGCAGCACCTCGGCGGAGAGGTCCTCGATCCGGTCGACCCGCTCGAGCGCCTGGTAGATCGGCACCGTGCCGATCGGCACGGTGGCGGCGGCGAGGATCGCCTCGCGCGTCGCGTCGATCCGCTTGCCGGTCGAGAGGTCCATCACCGTGTCGGCGCCCCAACGCTGGGCGAGGGCCAGCTTCTCCACCTCCTCCGCGGTCCCTGAGGTGGTCGGCGAGGAGCCGATGTTGGCGTTGATCTTCACCCGTGCCGCGAGCCCGATCGCCATCGGGTCGAGGCGCGCGTGGTTGACGTTCGCCGGGATCACCATCCGTCCCCGCGCCACCTCCTCGCGGATCGCCTCCGCGGCGAGCTCCTCGCGCTCGGCGACCCGCTGCATCGCCGGTGAAATGGCGCCCTCTCGGGCGAGGTCCATCTGCGTCATCTCCATCTCCCTTCGCCGGTATGAGCCGGATCAGGTTCGGCGGGTGGTGGAGCTAGGAAGCGCCATCTCAGCCCCTCGACAGGGACCCCCCGGGATTTGTCCTATGTGCGGCGCAGGCTACCCCTTCTCGGTACCTCGCCGAATCCTCGGGTACCCGCCGGCGACCGCAAGCGCCGAAGAGGAGAAGACGATGAAGGCAGTGACCTGGCACGGCAAACGCGACGTGCGCGTCGAAGAGGTGGCCGATCCGCAGATCGAGCACCCCACCGACGCGATCATCCGCGTCACCTCGACCTCGATCTGCGGCTCCGACCTCCACCTGTACGAGGTGCTCGGGCCGTTCCTGGAAGAGGGAGACATCCTCGGCCACGAGCCGATGGGGATCGTCGAGGAGGTCGGTGCGGAGGTGAGCCATATCGCCCCCGGCGACCGCGTCGTCATCCCCTTCAACATCAGCTGCGGCCACTGCTGGATGTGCGAGCAGGGCCTGCAGACCCAGTGCGAGACGACGCAGAACCGCGACCAGGAAATGGGCGCGTCGCTCTTCGGCTACACCAAGCTCTACGGCCAGGTGCCGGGCGGGCAGGCCGAGTACCTGCGCGTGCCGCAGGCCCAGTACGGGCCGATCAAGGTGCCGGAGGGACCGGCGGACGACCGCTTCCTCTTCCTCTCCGACGTGCTGCCGACGGCCTGGCAGGCGGTCGAATACGCGGGGGCGCCGAGCGTGCCGAATCTCGACTCCCTGGTGGTCCTCGGACTCGGGCCGATCGGCGACATGGCGACGCGGATCGCCCAGCAGCGCGGCGTCGCGAAGGTGATCGGCATCGACCTGGTGCCGGAGCGGCTGGAGCGGGCGCGCGCGCATGGCGTCGACGTGATCGACCTCGAGGGCTCCGACGACGTGGTCGGCGAGGTGCGTGAGAAGACCGCCGGGCGCGGCCCCGACGCCGTCATCGACGCGGTCGGCATGGAGGCACACGGCGCGCCCTTCGGCAAGCTGGCCCAGAACATGGTCGGACTGCTGCCGGACTCCGTCGCCCAGAAACTGATGGAAAAGGGTGGCGTCGATCGCCTCAGCGCCTTCGAGGTGGAGGACGGCAACCGGCGGACCGCCCTCCGCCGCGGCGTCGACGTCGGCGACCGTCCGCCCCACCCGCACCGCGC
>JAFDWG010000191.1 GCA_018268605.1 Actinomycetota bacterium
TGCCGCTTCTGCAAGGAAGGCCGCTACGGCCAATGCCTCGGCGGCGGCGGTTGGATCTTCGGCCACACGATCGACGGCGTGCAGGCGGAGTACGCACGCGTGCCGTTCGCCGACAACTCCACCTACAAGGTGCCCGACGGACTTGGGGACGAGCAGGTGCTCTTCCTCGCCGACATCCTCCCGACCTCCTATGAGGTGGGGATCCTGAACGGGATGGTCTCCCCCGGGGACACCGTCGCGATCGTCGGCGCGGGGCCGATCGGGCTGGCCGCGATCCTCACCGCCAAGCTCTACACGCCGGGGCGGATCGTCGCCATCGACCTGGCCGAGGCGCGCCTCGCGAGCGCCCGGCGCTTCGGTGCCGACACCACGATCGACAACGGCGCCGAGGACGCCGTGGCGAGGGTGATGGAGTTGACCGACGGGCTCGGCGCCGACGTCGCGCTCGAGGCGGTCGGCGTGCCCGCTACCTTCGAACTGGCGACCGAGCTGATCCGCCCTGGCGGTCGCGTCGCCAACGTCGGCGTCCACGGCGAGTCCGCCCACCTACACCTGGAGAAGCTGTGGATCCGCGACGTGACCGTCACCACCGGCCTGGTCGACACCTACAGCATCCCCCAGCTGCTGCGGCTGATCGAGAACGGGCGGCTCGACCCGAGCCTCTTCGCCACCCACCGGTTCCCGCTCGAATCGACGATGGACGCCTACGACACCTTCGCCGACGCTGCCTCGACCGGGGCGCTGAAGGTGGTCATCGGCCGGGCGATAGGGAAGGTCCAGGCGGCGGGGTCGCGGGCGCCCGCGGCGACGACGGCCTGAGGCGGGCGGCGGGGCGTAGCGGCAGCGGTTCGCGGAACGCGCGGGCCGCCGCCGCGGCACCGAGCCGCCCGTTGACCACGAGCTGGTCGAGGACGTGGCGCTGGCGCCGGCGCGCGAGCCGCGGGTGGGCCACCGGGTCGTAGGCGCTCGGCGCCTGCGGCAGGCCGGCCAGCATCGCCGCCTCGCCCCAGGTGAGCCGGCGCGGCGAGACGCCGAAGTAACCCTCGGCGGCGGCGTAGTCGCCCCAGTAGCCGTTGCCGTAGTAGACCGAGTTCAGGTACATGCTCAGTACCTGTTCGTGGGAGTAGGTGAGCGAGAGCTTCACCCCGAGGCCGATCTCTTCGAGCGTCCCGAGCAACCCGCCGCCGTGGGGGTAGAGGCGCTTGGCCAGCTGCTGGGCGATCGTGCTGCCGCCCGGGTCTTCGTTGGTCCCGATGGTGGCCACGGCCGCGCGCCCGATCCCGGCGGCGACGTCGAAGACCGGGTTGGCGTAGAAGTTCTCGTCCTCGGTCGAGACCACCGCGGCGCCGAGCCGGGCGGGCGGCGGGGCGGGCAGGACGTGCCCGCCTTCGCGGGCGAGGATCGCCTCCACCCGTGCTTCCGCGCCGCCGACCCCCGGCAGGGACAGCAGATAGACGACCACGGCGATCAGTGGCAGCAGCACACCGCCCACGTAACGCCGGGTCGATTAAGAGGCGATGAGAGCTAGTGCCCCCCCGCCTCGAGCTTCCCGTGCCAGACCGCCTTGGAGCCGAGGTCGCCGGTGCGGAAGACCATCGCCGCGGAGCCGATCGCGAGGATGACTACGAGGATCCGCAGCGCCGTGAACACGGCCGGCGGGGACAGGAGGCGGTCGACGATCGCGTGGCCGGTGGGCCGTCCCCGGGAGATGCGACGGGCGGCGAAGGCGACGATCACGGTTGCGGTGAAGAGGACGTAGAGGATCGCGAGGATCTTCGCCGCCTGCGAGTGCTCTTCGATCAGGTGGGCGGCTTCGCCGCGTAGGTCCAGGGCGCTCTGCAGCGCACCGCCCGCCTGCATGGTGATGAAGATCGAGCTCATCGCGATCACGGAGAGGATCGCCAGGGCGATCCCGTAGCGCTCGAGCCAGTCGGGCCGGACCATGAGGACGATCGCGGCGATCACCGTGATCGGCACCAGCATCACGGGCACGTGGAGGAACAGTGGGTGTGCGGGCAGGCCGCTGTAGATGGTGGTGATCCGGATCGGGAGGGTGAGGAAGCCGAGGAAGCCGAGAACGACGAGGAGGAACTCGGCACGACCCCAGTCCACTCCGGTCCGAGGGCTGTCCAAGCTGCTGTCGTGAGCGCTCATGCGGCGCGATGCTATAAACGCGGCTAAGCCCTGTCTGAGAGTCAAATTAGAGGATTCTCACGGACCCTCAAGCGCGCTCTCATCTTTGCCGGAGAAGGTGCTTCGAATGGCCACGGTCTCCGTCCCGCCGCCACCACCCACCCGGCGGCGCCAACGCCCCGCGAGCCCGCCGTTGTGGCGACGGGTGCGGAGGGTGTTGACCGTGGCCTGCATCTTCTGTCTGGCGGTCGCGGCGCTCTCCTGGCTGCCGGCGGTGACCGGCAGCCGCAACCTGAGTGTCACCGTCGCGAGCGTCGAGTGGCTGCGCAGCCACGGGGGCAACCCGATCGCCTCGCAGATCGAGAACTGGTACTACGAACTGAACGAACCCTCGAAGGGTGGGCCGGCGCTGAAGTCACTCCCACAGGTAGGGGTGGCGGCGATCGGTGGTGAATCCGAAGAAGGTGGGGAAGGTGGGGAAGCCGAAGAAGGCGAAAAGAAGCCGACCCACTACCAGCCGGCGCCGGTGGTGCCGCTGATCCACCCGAAGCTCCCTGGCGAGGGTGTGTGGAAAAAGGCCGGGGCGAAGGTGGGGCCGGAACCGCCCGCCCTTCTCACCACCTTCCGCAGCGACCCCGAATACCCGCAGTTCGTCGCCGGTGTCGCCTGGCTCGACCACACCCGCACCGAACTTCAGTACATGCCCGGGCTGGCGGAGCCGCCGGAACCGCTCGAAGACCGCGGCTCGGGCGAAGTGCCGCCGGAAATGCGCAAACGCCTCGTCGCCACCTTCAACGGCGGCTTCCCGCTGGAAACCTCGAACGCCGGCCTGATCTACCGCGGCAAGATCAAGGAAACGATGGTCGACGGCATCGCCACCGTGGTCGGATACCACGGTGGCGGCTTCAACATCGTCCGCTGGAACCACGGCGACACGGTGCCGAAGAACGTCTGGTTCGCGAAGCAGAACCTGCCGCCGATCATCTACGAAGGCAAGTTGAACCCGAACCTCTCCGACGGACCCGAATGGGGTGAAACGGTGAACAACGCGACGCGCGTGTGGCGTTCGGGCCTCGGCATCGACGCGCACGGAAACCTGATGTACGCGGCAGCGAACTACCAGACCGTGGAATCGCTGGCGAAGGTGCTCCAACGTGCCGGCGCGGTGCGGGCGATCGAGCTCGACATCAACGAAGACTGGACCAGCTTCATCAGCTACCGACATCCCGGCGCGCTCGATCCGAGCAACCTGTTGCCGGAAATGTACCGCTCACCGGAACGCTATCTGACCCCCGACGAACGGGATTTCTTCGCCGTCTACCTGAAACCGGGGCAACCTTGGTGAGGCTCCCCCGCAACGTCTCCCCCGCCGCCGCGCGTCGCCGTCAATGGCTGATCGACATCGCCCTCGGAGTCTTCCTGGCGATCGTGGTGATCATCGCCGCCGCCGGGATCGGCGTGGTCGGCTTCTTCGCCCTGCTCGCCGCTCTGGGGCTGGCGGCCTGGTACCTCCTCGACGCGCTCCTCAGTGCCCGTCGACGCCACCTTGACGCCCCGCGTCGGCGGTGAGAGGTTCGCGCCAGGGACCATCGGGGACTACAGGAGGAGGACACATGGAGGGTTTGATTCTCGAGTTCGACAGCCTCACTCGAGACGATTACGAGCGCGTGAACGGACAGCTGGGCATCGACATGGACAGCGGCGAGGGCGATTGGCCGCCCGGGTTACTGACCCACGTCGGCGGCGCCAAGGACAACGGCTGGGTCGTCTTCGAGCTCTGGGCTTCCCGCGCCGACCAGGAGCGCTTCCTGTCGGACCGTCTCGGCCCGGCCCTGGCCCAGGCCGGAGTCGACGGCCCGCCCGCGCGGATGGAGTGGATAGAGGTGGCGGCGAGCCACTCGCCGGGGGCGTAGGGGTTCCGATCGCTGGAGGCATAGCGCG
>JAFDWG010000192.1 GCA_018268605.1 Actinomycetota bacterium
CCTTGTCGAGCGGGCCGAAGCAGTTGAAGCCCGCTTCCGCCCAGGCCAGCATCTGTGCCCGCCCCTCCTCCGGCAGGCCGACGTACTTCGAGACGACGGTGAGCGGCAGGTGCTGGGCGATCTCGGCGACGGCGTCGAAACGATGCCGCGCGACAACCCGGGAGACGGCAGCCTCGGCCTCCTCCTCGAGTTCGTCCTCGAGGCCCCGCAGCTCACCGGCCGCCAACGGCGCCCGCAGGAGCTTCTTCAGCGCGTCGTGCTCCGGCGGGTCGGTATGGAGAAGGACCCCGTCGAAGGTGGAGTTGAGCCGCTCGTTGAAGGTGACGCCGCGGGCCGAGGAGAAGCCTTGCCAGTCCTTCAGTGCCTCGCGCACGTCGGCGTAGCGTGAGATCGCGTACATGCCGTAGCGCTCCATCCAGACCGCGCCGCCAAGATCGCGCAGCTCGGTGTAGGCGCCATAAGGGTCGAGCAGGAGCGCGTCCTCGTGCAGATCGATGTCCGAGCGCGGCGTTTCGTCCGCGACAGACGTGGCGGGCGCAGAATTCCGCGCTTCGGCTCCCATGGCAAGGCACATTAACAGCTACACACAGATAAGCCTTCTGTATGTAGATTTGCCCTAGGATCTGAGACCGTCAGACACCGCGACCCGAGGGGACCAGGGATGAACTACACGGATGCGCGCACGCTGATCGACCGCGCGATCGACAAGGCCGCGCAGATCGGCGCCCGCGGCGCCTTCGCCGTCGTGGGCTCGGACGGCGCCGTGGTCTCGGCTTCGAGAATGGATGGCGATGAAGCGGGCGGCATGGCCCGGGCGCGCTCGAAGGCTTGGATCTCGGCCACGCAGCAGATCCCGAGCACGGTCCACCACGACCGGGTGTGGAAACTGCCGCCGCCGATCGGGGTCGGCTTCGTCGCCTGCTCGCCGGAGGCGAACTTTCCCGGCGCCGGAGCGATGCCGCTGCGGGACGGATCCGGGGAGATCGTGGCCGGCTTCAGTGCCTCGGGCTGCTCGATCGGCCCCTTCGTCGACCTGCCCGGCATCGACCGCCGCCACCTGATCGCCGAGGGCAAGCCCGCCAACGCCGAGGACCTGATCGTGCAGTGGGCGCTGGGGCTCGACTATGAGGGGCAGCACGGTGACGACGCGAACCGCTGGCAGGAAACGTTCGGCGAGCTGCCGACGGAAGCGGGGCTCGGCTACTCGGACGCTCCCGCAGCGGCTCAGCCGCGACATCTGCAAGCGGTCGATCTGGTCGATCGCATCGTCGCCGAGGCGCACCGCCGCGACGTCCGCGTCGCGGTCACCGTCTGCGACCGTGGCGGCGACCCCGTCCAGCAGGACGCGATGCCGGGAAGCAACACGGCGGCCTCGATCGTCGCCGAAGCGGTGGCCCGCTCGGCGGCGCGCTTCGAGCTGCCGAGCGACGAGGTTCGCGCCGACCTGGCGGCGCTGCTGCCCATTCCCGGTGCGACCGCTCCCGGTGGCCTGCCGATCCGCGCGGCGGCCCTCGCCGGCGCGGTCGGCGTCGGCGGTCCGGCTCCTGAGCTCTGCCGCGAAATCGCAGGGGCGGTGCTCGGGTGAGGATCTGCGTCGTCGGCTGCGGCGCGATCGGCGGCCTCTACGCCGCCCACCTCGCGCAGCTCGAGGACGTCGAGGTGTGGGCCTACGACGTCTCGCCGGAGCACGTCGAGGCGATCGATCGCCAAGGCCTGCGCCTGACCGGCGCCGCCGAGATGATCGCGGAGGTCGCCGCTCGCACCGACGCCGCCGAGATCCCGCCTTGCGAGCTCGGCATCGTCGCCGTCAAGGCCGCCTTCACCGAGGCGGCGATCGCGGCGACCGCCGGCATCTTCGGCGAGGGCGCCGTCTGCAGCGTCCAGAACGGGATCGGTTCGGAGGAGATCGTCGCCCGGCACGTGGGGCGGGTGATCCGCGGGGTCTGCCTGCCCGCCGGCCACGTCACCGCACCCGGGGTCGTCAACATGGACGCGGCGGGGACGACCTGGATCGGTCCCTTCGAGCCGGCCCCCGCGCGCGCCGCGGAGATCGCGGCGCTCGCCGACGCCCTGAACCGGGCCGGGATGCCGACCGAGGTCGAGGCCGACGCGCGCGGCGCCCAGTGGACGAAGCTCCTCTTCAACGCCGCGACCAATCCGCTGGCGGCGCTGACCGGGCTCACCCACGGTGAGCTCTGCGACCAGCCCGCGCTGCGCGCGACCGTCACCGCGCTCGTCGACGAGGGCAGGACGGTCGCCGACGCGCTCGGCATCACCCTCGACAGCGACCCCGACGAGCTGATCAGCCGGGCCGCCGTCGAGAACCACGACCACCGGCCGAGCATGCTGCAGGACGCGGCCGCGCACCGGCCGACCGAGATCGACGCCCTGAACGGCGGCATCGTGCGGGCGGGGGGCCAGGCCGGGGTGCCGACGCCGCTGCACGCCACGATCGCCGCCCTGATCGCCGGACTCGAAGCCGGCTGGAGGAAATGAGATGGAGATCATCCCGCTGTCGGACGGCGAATTGAGGATCCCTGCGACCGGGCTCCTGAGTCGCGACCTGCCACCCGAGTTCACCGACGAGAGCGGCTTGATGCCGGTCAACTTCGGTGGCTTCCTGGTGCGGACGCCGGACCACACGGTCGTCGTCGACACCGGGATCGGCGGCGGCGCCCTCCCGGAGCTGCCGATCGGCACCTTCCCCGAGCGCCTGCGCGCCGCCGGGGTGGCGCCGGGGGACGTCGACACGGTGATCTTCACCCACCTACATTTCGACCACGTCGGCTGGGCGACGGACGGTGAGAGCGTCTTCTTCGAAAACGCGACCCACCACGCCCACGCGATCGATTGGGCCTACTGGGTCGGACCGGACCCCCATCCCGAGACCGGCCCGGGCCGCGACGACTTCGGCGCGATCCCGGCTCCCGAGCGCCTCGCCCCGCTGGCCGACTCGATCGTCCTGCACGAGGACGAGCGCACCGAGATCGTTCCCGGCGTGACCCTCCGCCACGCGCCCGGTCACTCCCCGGGCCACTGCGTGATCGACGTCCGGCAGGACGGGGAACGCGCGGTGATCCTCGCCGACGCCGCCCACAATCCGGCCCAGCTGCTCGCGGCCGACTACACCTGCGTCGTCGACGTCGACCCGGGTCTCGCCCGCGCGACCCGCGAGCAACTCGCCGAAGAGCTGACGGATTCCGGAGCCCTGATCACGATGACCCACCACGGCGGCAATCGCCTCGGTCGCCTGGTGAGCGACGGACGCTGCCGCCGTTGGGTTCCGGCCTGATCGCCTCGACTCCTGGTCCCGCCCAACTCTTGCATGCATTCGGGCACTGATATCGAGACCTGACCGAAACGGCGAGCGGCTCGAGCGCGCTTGGCCTTTGGCTATCCGGAACCAGGCCTGGAGACGGAGTAGCGGGCCAGCATGGTCTCCACGGCCTCGTCGACGGTCTTCTTCAATGCCCGTTGCTCGGTGACCAGCTCGGAAGCAGGAGGCGCGGCCAGAACGCAAAGTTCGCCACCATGCCGAGGAACTGGGTGGTGGCCGACTGGGGATCGGGGATCCGTAGGGTCCCGATCGCGTCCTCCTCGCGTAGGTACACCCGTACGTTCTCGAAATAAAGCGCCTTGCCGAGCGCGAAGTGAGCCCTGGCAAGCTCTGGAAACCGGGGCGCCTCGGCGATCACCAGGCGGAAGAGGGAGACCATCTGTGGTTGCGACAGGAGTTCGACGTAGTCACGGCCGATCGTCACCAGGCCCTTGCGCGGGTCCCCGGACTCTGGCTCGACACCTTCATGGCCTGCGAACGCCCAGTATTCGGTGACGATCGCCTCGAATAGCGCCGCCTTGGTCGGGAAGCGCTTGAACAGCGTGGCGCTCGAGACATCAGCCGCTTCGGCGATCTTCGCCAGCGAGGCGCCGCCGTAACCGTTCTCCAAGCGACCAGTTGACGTTCTTGGACTCCTCGTCATGCTCCTGGAAGTTCCCCGAGGTGT
>JAFDWG010000193.1 GCA_018268605.1 Actinomycetota bacterium
CTGCTCGAAAAGGCGGCGGGCAAGGGCTCGATCCGCAAGGGCTCGAAGGTGATCGCGGGCACCGTCCTCTCCCACGTCCCGGCCGGCGAAGGCGGCGCCGACCCGCACATCAACTTCTCGATCCGCCCGGCCGGCAAGGGCGCGCCGCGGATCGATCCGAAGCCGATCCTCGACGGCTGGAAGCTCCTCGAAGCGACGGCGATCTACCGGGCCAAAGGCAAGAACCCGTTCAACGCCAAACTGAGCGGCGCCGGTGTCCTCCTCCTCTCCAAGGAATCGCTGCAGCAGCGCGTCCTCCACGACGAAGGCCTCGACATCTACCCCTGCGGTCGTGAAGACATCGAACAGGGCAGGATCGATCGGCGCGTCCTGGCGGTGCTCGAGTACCTGCGCTCGAAAGGGTTCACGCTGCGGATCAGCTCGCTCGAGTGCGGGCACGGAATCCTCACCGAAGGCGGCAACGTCTCCGAGCACTCGACCGGCGACGCCGTCGACATCGCCGAAATCGACGGCGTCAACGTCACCGGCCACCAGGGTCCCGGCACGCTCGTCCACGAACTGATCGAAGACGTGCTGCAGCTCCAGGGGCCGATGCAGCCGCACCAGGTGATCTCGCTGGAAGACTTCCCCGGGGAAATCAGCTTCGCCGAAGCCTCCCACTACGACCACGTCCACATCGGCTATCGCCCGGTCGAAGGGAACAATCCGCTCGAAGCGGGCTACGAAGCGCTGCTGAAACCGAACCAGTGGCAACACCTGATCAATCGCCTCGGCAAGATCGAAAACCCGACCGTGCCGATCGAACCGTCGAAGTACTCGCTGCCCGACAAGCCGCAGCACCAGAACTCCGCCGAAGCGATCCTCGGTGGCGGCCATCCGCGCGGCGAAGACTGATCGCCGGGCAGAATAGGCTCGAGGCCCTGAGCCCGTTCTTCGGATTCGCGCAGTTCGACTTCGCCGGCACCCTGCCGCTGGCCGACGGTCGCTACCTGGCCCAGCGCGAGGACGGCGAGGGCGAGAGCGTGCTCGTGGTGCAGACGCTCGCCGCCCCGCCTCGTCCGGGGCGCCGACGCCGCAAGCCACGGGACGCGGAGGCCGTCGCCACGCCGCCCGAGGTGCCGCTCGTCCGCGCCACCTCGATCCGCGCCTTCGAGCCGTTCGACGGCCCCGCGGAGGCTGCCGCCTGGCTCGCCGATGCCACGACCGCCGAGGAGCCGATCGACGCCGTCGTCGCCACCGGCATCGCGCTCCTGAACGACGCGCTCCACGCCCACGCCCTGGCGATCGCCGATCCCTATCCCGCGGCCGTCGCCCCGGAGCGCGCGGTCGCGGTCCGGCTCGGCTACGGCAGTGGCGAGCAGACCGCTGAGGGCACCTTCAGCGAGGCGCGGGAGGTCGACGTGGGAGCCGTCGGTGGCTCGCTACGACGGCGCCGCCAGGAAGAGGTGCGGCCACAGGAACGGGTCGCGGCGCTGCTCCGCGGGCGCGAGCGGCCGGAGGCCTGTGAGACGCTCCTGCTGCGCGCCCGCGCCGACCTCGACGCGGGGCGCCGACGCGAGGCGGCCCTCCAGCTGCGGACCGGCGTCGAGGCGCTCCTTTTCGAGCTTCGCGAGGCTCTCGACGACCCCGATCACGCGCGCGACATCAAAGCCTTGGAGGAGCGCCGCCCCGCCGTCGAGGCCGCCGCCGAGCGGGCGCTGCGCGGCGACCTGGCGGCGGAGGCCGAGCGCTCCGTACGCGAGGCGCTCGAGCTCGCGGAGCGCGTCCTGCGACGCCGGCGGCTGCTTAGGGAATAAGCATCAGGCCGGCGACGACATCGTCGGCCAGGCTCGCGGCGATGTGGTGCGCCTCGGCCAGCTCCACGCCGTCGAGGGACGGGACGCCGATCACGGTCAGGCCGGCGGCACGGGCGGCGGTCACCCCGGTCGGCGAGTCCTCCAGGGCGATCACGTTCGGCCCCGGCTCGACCCCGAGCCGCCGACAGCCCTCCAGGTAGGGATCGGGAGCCGGCTTCGGGGCGGCCACGTCGTGGCCGCTGACCACGGCATCGAAGATGTCGTGGAAGCCGACGATCTCCAAGGAGCGGACGACGAAGGCGAGCGGCGAGTTGGAGACCAGGCCGATCGGCGTCCCCTGCGCCTTCAGGCTTTCGAGCAGATCGCGGGCGCCGACCATCGCCTCCACCCCGTGCTCGAGCTCGGCGACCACCAGCTCGTTCAGCTCCTCGATCAAGGCGCCGAGCCGGCCCGGGCGGTCGAGCCACCGTTCCAACATGCCGCCGGCGATGTCAGCGGAGGTGCCGACCAGTTCGCGCTTGTGACCGGCCGTGAAGACGGTGCCGTGGGCCTCGAAGAGGTCCTCCTCCGCCCGCGTCCACACGGACTCGGTGTCGAGGAGGAGGCCGTCGTTGTCGAAGAGGACCGCGTCGGGTCGCCGGGGGGAATGCATGGCGCGCATGATGCCAACCCGGCGGCCGAGACCCGGCGGCGGCGGAACCCGGTAGCGTCGCCCGCATGCGCTTCCACATCGAGGTCGCCACTGGCAAGCAGCACGCCCGCTCGTTCAACCTGACCGAGGAGGAGCTCGGGCGCACGGTGCTCGACCCCTGGCTCTCGGGCCGCCCGATCCTGCTCGGGGACCGCAAATGGACCCGCGACGACGAGTCGCGCCTGCGGATCCTCGAAGGCCCGGAGCTGTCGATGCAGGACATCGCCTTCAGCCGTGGCTGGGCGAACGCCGAGCGCGCCTCCACCGACGTGACGGCCACCGTGCTCGAGGCCGCCACCGAGGGTCGACGCGCCGAGCGTGGCCCGGCGACGATCGTCCTCCACTCCGACTCGCCGGTGCAGACGGTGGCCGAGATCCTCTCCGGCCACCAGACCGAGACGGTCTCGCCGGAGGCGGCGCAGGAGCGGATCGCCGGCCGCGACCCGAAGGTCGCGGCCGTGATCCTGGTCGTCCAGCGGGACTAGGAGAAGTCCACGACGGTGCCGCGCGGAATGACCAGTACGGGGTAGTTCGCCGCCTCGACCGCGTAGTCGCTGGCGGCGCTGAGGACGACTTTGCCCTCCGGGGCCTCTTTGCGCGAGCCGACCACCAGCAGGTCGAGCTTGCCCGAGCCGTGCTCGGCCACGGTCGCCCCCAGGACACCCGCGAGGCTCTCCGCGGTCTGGCGCGCGGCCGGGTCGCCCTCGTCGATGACGCCGACCGTGCCCACCGAGATCTCGCCCTCCGACCACATCCCGGCGGGCGCGACGGCGATCGCCGAGCTCCCCCCGAGCAGCAGTTTGTGGGCCGAGATCCCCGGCTTCACCAGGCCTTTGGCGGTCCGGTATTCGGAGCCGAAGACGAGCACGTCGGCGTGATCCTGTTCGACCAGTTCGCCGAGGCCGACACTGGTCGCCGGATTGATCACGACGTACTTCGGCATGTCCGGCGTGCCGACCGACTCCGCACCGCGGGCCAACAGCTCTTCGGCGGCCTGCTGGTCGAGCGATTCGCCGAAGGAGTGCCGGACGTAGGCGAGCGAGAGCTCGGCGCCGGCGGAGGCGAGCAACCGACCGAGCGCGAGCGCGTCGCGATCGTAGTCGGTGTCGTCGTAGGAAACGATGATCTTCAGTGCCATATGGATCTCCCTAGCGTCGTGGAGTCAAAGTGTGCCCGAATCCGGAGCCGCCCCCCGGGAGGAAGGCGAGGAGCGGCTCCGTGATCCGGCCCGGGCGCTAGGCGGCCGTTTTGACTCCGTCGGGGTAACCCAGTGACGGCACGTCCGACGGGTACACCTCGTGCCCGTGGACGGCGATGTCACCGGTCTCCATTTCCGCCTCGCTCATGCGCAGCGGAATGAACAGGCCGACGATCTTGAGCAGGACGTAGGTCCCGATCGCGGAGAAGACGAGGACCCAGGCTACGGTGTAGGCCTGCACCCAGAGGAGGTGCAGCCCGCCGCCGGAGATCAGGCCTTCGTGTTCGCCCGCCATCGCCTT
>JAFDWG010000194.1 GCA_018268605.1 Actinomycetota bacterium
GGCCTCCGACTCCGACAGGCGCCGTTCGGCGTCCGAAAGCTCTTCTTTGAGCGCGCCGGCGTCGAGGTTCTCGGGCTCCACCGCTTCCTCCACCAGCACCCGGGCGGTGTTTTCGAACACCTGCAGCCAACCGTGGGACTGCGCGTAGTTCTTCGTCTCCGAGTCGGAGACGTGGAGGCGCAGCGTGGTCGGCTGCAGGGCACCGAGCACCGGGGCGTGATTGGCGAGGATGCCGATTTCGCCCACCTCGGTGCGGGTCGAGAGCTGGCGGACTTCGCCCTTGAAGACCTCCCCCTCCGGGGTCAGGACTTCGACGTCCAGCATGTGCTCGGCGGCCAACTTACTCTTGCTCCTTACGCTTTCGCGGCGGCGTTCTCGGTGACCTGGTCGATGCCGCCCTGCATGTAGAAGGCGCCCTCGGGCAGGTCGTCGTGGGTGCCGTCGAGGATCTCGCGGAAGCCGCGCACCGTCTCCGACACCGGCACGTACTCGCCGGCACGACCGGTGAACTGTTCGGCGACGAAGAACGGCTGCGAGAGGAAGCGCTCGATCTTGCGGGCGCGGGAAACCGTCTGGCGGTCCTCGTCGGAGAGCTCGTCGATACCGAGGATCGCGATGATGTCCTGGAGCTCTTTGTAGCGCTGCAGGACCTCCTGGACCTCGGTCGCGGTCCGGTAGTGCTCGTCGCCGACCACGTCGGGCTTCAGGATCGTCGAGGTCGAGTCGAGCGGATCCACCGCCGGGTAGATGCCTTTCTCGGAGATCGCCCGGGAGAGCGCGGTGGTCGCGTTCAGGTGGGCGAACACCGAGGCGGGAGCCGGGTCGGTGTAGTCGTCCGCGGGGACGTAGACGGCCTGGATCGAGGTGACCGACCCGCGGTCGGTCGAGGTGATCCGCTCCTGCAGGCCACCCATCTCGGTCTCCAGCGTCGGCTGGTAACCCACCGCCGAAGGCATGCGCCCGAGGAGCGCCGAGACCTCGGAGCCCGCCTGGACGAAGCGGAAGATGTTGTCGATGAAGAGCAGCACGTCCTGCCCACCCTGCTCGCGGTAGTACTCGGCCATCGTCAGGCCGGACAGGGCGACGCGCAGACGCGCTCCGGGCGGCTCGTTCATCTGGCCGAAGACGAGCATCGTTTTGTCGATGACGCCGCTTTCTTTCATCTCGAGCCAGAGGTCGTTGCCCTCGCGCGAGCGCTCGCCGACGCCCACGAAGGCGGACAGCCCCTCGTGCTCCTCGGCGATGTTGCGGATGAGCTCCTGGATCAACACGGTCTTGCCGACGCCGGCGCCGCCGAACAGCCCGACCTTGCCGCCTTTGGCGTACGGCGCGAGCAGGTCGATGACCTTGATCCCGGTCTCCAGGACCTCCTGGGTCGGGGTCAGGTCCGAGGCCTTCGGGGCGGGACGGTGGATCGGCCAACGCTCGACCTCGCCGATGTCCTCACCGTTGTCGATCGGGTCGCCGAGCAGGTTGAAGATGCGGCCGAGCGTGACATCGCCGACCGGCACCGTGATCGGGTTGCCGGTGTCGATCACCTTGTCACCGCGCTGCACGCCGTCGGTGGCGTCCATGGCGACCGCGCGGACGCGGTCGTCGCCGAGGTGCTGCTGGACCTCGCAGACGAGCTGGGTCTGCTCGTCCGAGTCGCGATCCGACGCGCCCGCGCCGCTCACCTCGATCGTGATCGCCGAGTAGATCTCCGGCAGCCCATCGGGGAAGACCGCGTCGATCACCACTCCGGTGACCTGCTCGACGCGACCGATGTTCTGCCCTGCTCCGTTGCCGTTCTCAGCCAATTTGATCTTGGTCCTTTTCCTGGTCTCGCGAACTCTTGAATTTCTGGGCGGTCTAGCTCAGCGCCTCGGCGCCGGCGACGACCTCGAGGATCTCCTGGGTGATTTCCGCCTGGCGGGCGCGGTTCATCTCCAGGGTCAGTTTGTCGTTGATTTTTTCTGCGTTCTCGGCGGCGTTGCGCATCGCGGTCATCCGCGCGCCGAGCTCCGATGCGGCCGACTCGAGCAGCGCCCGATAGACCGAGATCGTCACGTACTCCGGAATCAGCCGGCCGAGCAGCTCCTCGGCTTCGGGCTCGAAGTCCCACTCCGATTTCGCCCCCTGGCCATCCGACTCGGTCTCCTCAACCTCTTTTTCCTCCTCGGCCTCCGCTCCCTCACCGACGACCTCCGCCTGCTGCAACGGCAGCAGCGTCTGGCGCCAGACGTGCTGGGTGAGTGGCGAGACGAAACGGTTGTAGATCAGCTCGACCCGGTCGACGTTCTCGTCGACGTACCGAGCGGTCAGCGCCTCGCCGATATCGCGGGCGTCGGCAAAGGCCGGGCGGTCGGTGAAGCCGGTGTATTCGCCGGACAGCTCCTGCTTGCGGAAGGTCAGCGCCGAGACGCCCTTGCGGCCGACGACGAAGAAGACCGGCTCGGCCCCTTCACCGCGGACACGGGCGGCAGCGCGCATGCCCTCGCGGATGATGTTCGAGTTGAAGGCCCCGGCGAGCCCGCGGTCGGCCGTGACCAGGACGATGCCGACCCGCTGCACGTTCTCGCGCTCGATCAGCACCGGGATACGCGGCACCCCGGTGATGTTGGCGGAGGCGATCCGGGTGAGTTTCCGCATCCCCTCCGAGTAGGGACGAAGGTCGGCGATCCGCTGTTCGGAGCGGCGCAGTCGCGCCGCCGCGACCATCTCCATCGCGCGCGTGATCTTGTTGATGTTCTTGATCGACGCGATGCGACTTTTGACTTCCTTCTGACTGGCCATGACAGTGCTCCGGGGTCGCTAGGACGCCGCCGGGGCCTCCTCGGTCTCGGTCTCGGTCTCGGTCTCGGTCGGCTCGGCGGTCCGGGCGGGGGCTTTGCGCTCCTCCTCGGACTTGATCCGGTCGGACTCACCGGCCTCCATCGGCTCGCCGTGCTCGTCGAAGTCGGGGCCGAAGTCGTCGACGAAGTCGGCGATCGCCTTACCGAGGGCCTCCTCGTCGGCGTCCTCCAGCTTGCCGGTGTCGTTGATCCGGTTCAGCAGCTCTTTCTGCTCGGAGTGCAGGCGGACCCGCAGGTCGCCGAGGAACTCGGAGACGCGCTCGACTTTGATCCGGTCGAGGTAGCCGCCGGTGCCCGAGTAGATCGAGGCGACCTGGTCGGCCACGCCGAGCGGTTCGCGCTCTTTTTGTTTCAGGAGCTCGACCAGTCGTTCGCCTCGGGTCAGCGCTTTCTGCGTCTCCGGATCGAGCTCGGAGCCGAACTGCGCGAAGGCCTCGAGGTCGCGGTACTGGGAAAGGTCGAGGCGCAGTTTTCCGGCGACCTTCTTCATCGCCTTCGTCTGTGCGTTACCACCGACCCGGGAGACCGAGATGCCGACGTTGATCGCCGGGCGGACGCCGGAGAAGAACAGGTCCGACTCGAGGAAGATCTGGCCGTCGGTGATCGAGATGACGTTGGTCGGGATGTACGCCGACACGTCGGAGGCCTGGGTCTCGATGATCGGCAGCGCCGTCAATGAGCCACCGCCGAGCTCGTCGTTCAGTTTCACCGCCCGCTCGAGGAGGCGCGAGTGCAGGTAGAAGACGTCGCCCGGGTACGCCTCGCGGCCCGGCGGGCGCCGCAGCAGCAGCGACATCTGGCGGTACGCGGCGGCGTGCTTGGTGAGGTCGTCGTAGACGCAGAGGGCGGCTTTCCCGTTGTAGAGGAAATGCTCGGCCATCGCGCAGCCCGCGTAGGGGGCGATGTACTTGATCGGCGCCGCCTCATCGGCCGGGGCGGCGACGATGATGGTGTTCTCCATCGCGCCGTTCTCCTCCAGCGTCTGTTTCAGCTGGACGACGGTCGACATCCGCTGGCCGATCGCGACGTAGACGCAGATCAGGTCCTTGTCGCGGTTGTTGATGATCGTGTCGATCGCGATCGCCGTCTTACCGGTCTGGCGGTCGCCGATG
>JAFDWG010000195.1 GCA_018268605.1 Actinomycetota bacterium
GGCGGTTTCGTCGCTCAGTGCACCAACGCCGCGACGTAATCAAGGTTGCGGTACCGCTGGGCGTGGTCGAGGCCGTATCCGATCGCGAACTCGTTGGGGATCTCGAACCCGACGTACTTGGCCGGAAGGTCCACGCGGAGGCGTTCCGGCTTGGTCAGGAGCGAGCAGACCTCGAGCGATGAGGGGTCTCGCGCACCCAGGTTCCGCATCAGATATTGAAGGGTGAGGCCCGAGTCGATGATGTCCTCGACGATCAGCACGTCGCGCCCTTGGATCGAGGCGTCGAGGTCCTTGAGGATGCGGACGACGCCGGAGCTGTCGGTCTGCGAGCCGTAGCTGGAGACCGCCATGAAGTCGATCTCACAAGGGACGTCGATGTGGCGCATCAGGTCGGCGAGAAAGAGGACGGCGCCCTTCAGCACCCCGACCATCACCAGGTCCTTGCCCTCATAGTCGCGGGAGATCGCGGCGCCGAGCTCGGCGATCCGCTTCTGCAGTTCCTCGCTGGAGACGAGGGTGGCGCCGATGGCCGGGTCGTTCACCGGCCGCAGTTTAGGCGTCGCGCTCCGCTCGCAGGACGCCGCCCTCGAGCACGGCGCGGACGCCGTCGCCGAGATCGAGCCGGGAACCGCCGCGCGTGAGGCCCGCGACCTGTTCGGCAAAGCGGGCGGCGCCGGGGACAGGGCGGCCCGCGGCGGCGTCGGCCAGTCGCTGCAGGACGAGGCGGCGGAGCGCCGGGGAGAGTTCGGCGAAACGCGCGTGGGCGATGCGGCCCCGGGAGGCGCCGAGCGAGCCGTCGAGCTCGTCGGCGACCAGTCGGTCGAGGATCTCGGCCTCGTCGCGCAGGAGCGCCGCGGTGCGAAGGACGTTGGCGACCGCGGCCGGGTGGATCGCCTCCAGCTCCGGCACCAGCCCGTGGCGCACCCGGTTGCGGGCGTAGGCCTCCTCCGCGTTGGTCGGATCCTCGCGCCAGCCGAGCCCGCGCTCCTCCACGTAGGCGGTGACCTCCGCCCGGGTCGTGCCGAGCAGCGGCCGCGCGAGCCGCCCGTCGCGCTCCTTCATCCCCAGGAGCGCCCTGCGGCTCGGCGAGGAGGCGAGCCGGTAGAGGATCGTCTCCACCTGGTCATCGGCGGTGTGACCGGTGACGATCGTCGCGTCGCGCCCCTCGGCGAGGCGGGCGGCGGCCGAATAGCGGAGGTCGCGGGCCCAGGCCTGCAGGTTGCCGGGGCCCTCCACCCGCACCGGCCGCTCGGTCACCAGCTCGACCTCGAGCCGCTCACATAAGGAGGCGCAGAAGTCGGCATCCTCGTGGGACCCCGGCCGCAGTCCGTAGTCGACATGGACCGCGACCACCGCCCCGGGCCCGCGGGTGCGCACCGCGAGGTCGAGCACGCAGACCGAGTCGCGACCGCCGGAGAGGAGCGCGACGAGCGAGCGCGGCGCCGCCATCAACCCCCCCGCCTCGACCCGCGCGAGCAGGTCAGTCGACATCGGCCGGGTGGACGGCGTAGAGCGCGGTCGGCACCGGGAAGCCTTTGAGGGAGACCTCGCCGATCGGGTCGAGGCGCAAGGTCGGCCGGTCGGCGAGCGTCGCCGCGACCCGGTCGGTGACCAGCACCTCCCCCGCCAGCGCCCGGTTCACGATCCGGTGGGCGAGATTCACGCTGTTGCCGAAGTAGTCGCCGTCGCGGTAGACGGCGTCGCCCGCGTGGATGCCTACGCGCGGCTGCGGCCGGCGGTCGAACCCGCCGAGGAAGGCGACCGCCCATTCGGTCAGTGCCGCCGCGTCGGGGGACACCACCATCACCTCGTCGCCGATCGTCTTCACGATCGTCGCCTCCCGCGGCAGCGTCGCCTCGACGGTCTCGACGAAGTTCTCGACCACGTCGAGCGCCTCGATGTCTCCCTCCTCCTCGGTGAAGCGGGTGAAGCCGGTGAGGTCGATGAAGCAGAGGGTCACGGCGACGTGGCCGAGCTCCATTTCGGCGGTCGACTGCTCGCCGCCGGTCTCCATGTGCCCGACGACGTCCTGCTCGATGTAGTAGCCGAGGTAGCGATTGTGGAGGTACTCGGTCAGCGGTGCGGCCAGCGGCATCACGCGCGCCGCGAGGTCCCCCATCGCCTCCGCCATCCGCAGCTCCGGGACGCCGTCGCGGATCAGCGGCTCGTGAACGTAGAGGTGGAAGAGGCGGACCTCGGCCTCGGCGATCCGCCGGATGCTCTGCACATAGACGCGGATCAGCTGGAGGAAGGCGACCAGGGGGAAGCCCGCGGCCAGCACCTCGGCACAGAGCCGGATCGCGGCGGCGTCGGCGACGCTCAAGTTGCGCTCGTGCCCGACCGGCGTCCCCATCATGATCAGGACCCGCTCGATCAGCTCGACCTCGAGGCCGGTCTCGGCGGCGACCGTCTCGATCGGCAGACCGGCCTCCTCGTCCTCGGCGAAGAGCTCCTCGGCGATGCCGAAGGCGAGCCGCCCCTCGCGCCCCGCCTCCTTGAGGTCCTCGAGCGAGTAGCCGCGGTCCCGCATGCGGGCGACGACCCGCGCCTGGGCGGCGGCGGCCGGGGTCCAGTAGCCGTCGCTCAGGGGGACGACGTCCTCCGCGGCCCAGCGCTTCAAGGTCGGCGCCGGGACGCCCGAGCGCCGGGCGGCCTCGGTCAGGGAAATGCGCTCGTCCACGGGAGCGAGGCTAGCCGCCTCCGTGGACGAGCGTGTACCTCAGTCGCTCAGCCTGATGCCTCGGCCCCGTCGTGGAGCTGGAGCACCTCGTGGCCGGCCTCGCCGGTGCGGATGCGGATCGCTTCCTCGACCGGCAGGACGAAGATCTTCCCGTCCCCGACCTCGCCCGTGCGGGCGTGCCGGAGGATCGCGTCGATCACCACCTGGCTGTCGTCGTCCTCGACCACGACCTCGAGCTTCAGCTTCGGTCGCACGTTGACGGTGAGCGTCGAGCCGCGGTAGCGCTCGACGATCCCTTTCTGGCGACCGGACCCCTTGGCCTCGATGATCGACAAGGAGGGAAAGCCCTTGTCGAGCAGCTCGGTCCGGATCGGCTCGAACGCCTCGTGGCGGATGAATGCCTCGATCTTCTTCATGTCGATCTCCTAACTCGCCTCGGGCGCGAGCCGCCCCGAGGACGCCGACGTGGCCACCGGCCGCGCGGTGAGTTCGGGCAGGCCGGTCGAGTACTCCGGCCGCGGGATGAACGCCTCCGGGTAGCCGTACATGCCGTGCGAGCTGATGTCGAGGCCGGCGTCCTCCTCCTCGGCGGGGACCCGGAGCCCGATCGTCTTCTTGATGCCGAAGAAGGTGGCGATCGAGATGACGAAGACGACGGCGAACGTGAACAGCACCGCCAGCGCCTGGACGCCGAGCTGGCCGAAGGCCGAGCTGAGCGACGCGTCGCCGAAGATGCCGTACCAGATGCCCGATCCGGCGCCTTCGGAGATCAGCCGCGGCGAGGCGAAGATGCCGACCGCGAGGGTCCCCCAGATACCGGCGAGGCCGTGCGCCGACAGCGCGCCGACCGGGTCGTCGAGCTTCTTGTCGATCGCCAGCACGGCGAAGACGACGAGCGCGCCGGCGATCAGCCCGATGATCGGGGCCGCCCAGTACTCGACGAAGCCGGAGGGGGCGGTGATGCCGACGAGGCCGGCGATCGCGCCGTTGCCGGCCATGCCGACGTCCACGGTGCGCCCTTTGAGGTAGATCGCCAGGCAGGCGCCGATCACCCCGGCGGCGGCGGCGAGCTGGGTGTTCAGCATCACCTCGCCGAAGAAGTTGGCCGACGTTTCGAAGGTCGACCCGCCGTTGAATCCGAACCAGCCGATCCAGAGGATGATCACGCCGAGGCCGACCAGCGGCATCGAGTGACCGGGGATCGCCCGCGGCTTGCC
>JAFDWG010000196.1 GCA_018268605.1 Actinomycetota bacterium
GATGCCGCCGTCGGTGACGATGAAGACGTTGGCGCGACCTGCCTCCAGCACCTCGCCCTCGTCGGTGAGGATCAGTGGCACCTGCTCGCCGAGCTCGGCCTCGACCGACTCGAGCCAGTCGCGGTCGGCCCACTTGTGGGCACCGGCCCAGTCGGGGTGGCGGATTGTCCGCGCGTCGGCGCCGTGCTCGCGGTCGGGAAAGAAGATCGCCGGGTCGATCGGCTCGGTCGCGATCTCGAAGCGCAGCCCGCCGTCCTCGGGGAGGAGGTCGATCCGCATGCGGCCGAGCTCGAGCGGGCGGGCGGCAGCGGCGATCGCGTCGGGTAGCTCGGTGGGCAGCTCGTGGCCGAAGACCTCGTGGGCGGACCCGGCGAGGCGCTCGAGGTGAGGGGCGGCGCGGACCGTCCTGCCGTCGGCGACGAGCATCGTCTCGAAGAGGCCACGGGCGGGGTCGGGGGCTGCGGGGGGGCCGGCCAAGGTCGGGTCATTATCCGCAAGGACCGGCTTTTCCGCCTGCACCGTCTCTACATTGGCGGCGATGGAGGCCTCTGGGTCAGATACGACCGAGCGCGATGCGCTCGCGGGCGGCGCGCCGGCGACAGGCCAGCGCCGGGCGATCGAGCCCGACACCGACGACCGCACCGTCTGGCTCGACACCAGCGAGGGCCCGGCGATAGCCGCAGGCGACACCTACGAGCGCGAGGCCACCGAACGCGACACCACCGACGACTGGCGGATCGAGCCCGGCGCGGCGCCCGCGACCGTCGCTGAGCTGGAAAAGCGCATCGACCTCGCCGTGGCGACCGCCGAGGCGGCCGAAGAGGCCGCGATGGAGCTCGGCTCCGCGACCCTCGAGGCGGCCGAGCAGGCACGCCGCGCCGCCGAGCTCGCCGAACGTGCAAGTGGTGCCGCCGCGCGGGCGGCGAGCGAAGCCGCGAGCGCGGCCGAGTCCGCGGCAAGGGCCGAGGCGGTCGCCATCACCGCGCCGACCACCACCGTGGCGAGTGCCGAGAATACGGCGCCGACCGTGAGCGTGCCTTCGGCCGAGCCCGTCGTCAGCCGCCCCGCGACCGCCGACTTCCTGCCCCGGCCCGAGAGCGCGGACCCGCGCAGGCCCGACCCCTTCGAGGAACGCATCACCGCCTTCCGCCTCCGCGCCGAGAAGGTGATGATCCGCCTGCAGAAGCTTGAGGCGGGCGCCGACCCCGGTGCCGGCCCGACCGAGGTGGTTCGGGTCAGGCCTTAAGGGGCCCGGGGAAAGGACGCAAGGCGTCCCGGCGAGCACGGCCCTCTCGCTCACGACCCTGGCCGGCTTTGGCCGTGGCCGAGACGGCCGCGACACCGACCGGCGCGAACCCCCGGAGGCACGGATCGGCGACCGAGGCTTGGAGCCTCGGTCGCCGATCGTCGCGACGCGGTTTCTCCCCCGATCTCGGCCGACTTCAGCCGGCCGAGGCGACAACCGGAACCGCGCCGAGCTCGGTGAGGGCGCCTTGGAGGGCGCGCCGGCCACGGTGATGAAGGCCGTGGATCGAGCTCTCGGTCTTTTCCAACGTGCCCGCGATCTCCATCGGCGAGAGGCCGACGAGGTGGCGGAGCACCAGCACCTCGCGCTGATCCTCGGGGAGGGATTCCAGCGCGATCCTGATGTCCCGGCCCATCTCCCCGCCGTCATGCGTCGACTGCGAGTCGGAGAGCCGGACTTCCTCGGTCGGGATCATCCTCCTGGCCCGGAGGTGATCTAACGAGGCGTTGCGTGCCACTCGCAGGATCCAGGCCGCGAAGGGGACGCTCTGCTCTTGGTATTTGGCGATCGCCGTCATCAGCTTGGCGAACACGTTGTGGGTGATGTCCTCGGCCTCGTAGGAGTCCTTGACGAAGGTGGCCACGTACCGGCGGACGTCGTCCGCGTACCGCACGTACAGATAGTGGATGCCGTCCGCATCCCCTTCCTTCGCCTTCGCCACAGCCAACCGCGTCAGGCGGCTATCCCCTGAGGTACCACTCGCGCCGTTCAGCGCCGTGCACATTGGTTTCTCCTGCATGCTCACCGCATGCGGACACTTCTCGGGTTTCCTTGTCCACTGCCCCAAAGGTCCCTTGGACGAGCCCCCTTGGATCGGCGTCCTAGCCCGACTCCGATGAACTCACAATAGGTCGAACCTGGTACTTGTCAATCCCGAATATCCGGCCGTCTCTAAACCCCCGTGTGTCCGGCGCCGGTAGCGATAAGGAACTCTCACATAGAGATACGATGGGATCTAGGCTGAATTAAGTAGGGGTTCTCGACCAAGGTGTGAGAACCCTCGGTAACGGGGAGTTGGAGAGATATGCAGGTTGTGGTTGGCCCATTCACGCGGCAGGGCATCGAAGAGCGCCTCGGCCCCGATCTGCCCGCCGGGGTGGAGATTGCACTGCTCTACTACGTCGGCAAACTGCGCTCCGGCCGCGGCGCTCCCGAGTTCCCGTCCTTCCTGCAAAACGCAAGTTTCGAGGGACCGGTCTCCGAGATCGAGTTGAACGTCGGCCCGGAGGTCGAAAGCGTGCTCTCGGCCGAGGCCGAGCGCAGGCACACGACCGTCGATCGCCTCGCCGCTCACTCCGTCTTCCTCTATCTGGCCGAGCTCGACCGGCTCGAGGAGGAAGGCGCCGCGGCGACCAGCTAGCACCGATTTCGGCCGTCGAATTACTGGGTAAATCGCGGACGATGGGGGACTAGGAACCCCATTCAGGTTCGATACTTCCCGCAATACCCGGATCCTTCTCTAGAACACCCGTCTCCTCCGAATCTCCTACTTTTCACGCCCGCCGGACAGACGAAATCGGCACTTCCCGCACGCCTGGCGGCGTCGCGCTAGGCGTGAACGACCCGACTGGAGGCCTTGGCCTCCTCGACCGAGCGGACCTTCACCGGTGCTCCGTGGCTATGTAGGGAGCGCTCCAGGGCTTCCAGACCCAGGACCACTTCCAGGCCGAGGCGGGCGCTGGAGCGCGGCTGGACACCGTCGCGGATCGCGGCCGCGAAATCCCTCAGCTCCAGTGCCAATGGCTCTGCGGCGGCGATCTGCGGGGCGACCATGTCTCCGGTGCGGTAGGTGAGGCGGTACTCGCCGAAGTTGGCGGGGGGCTCGGCGAAATCGAGGCCGCGGTCGTAGATGCGTACCGCATCGTCGGCCGAGGTGTCCTCGTACTGGACCATCTTGCGCGAGCCGACGACGACCATCTGGCGCATCTTGCGTGGCGCCAGCCAGGAGACCTGGACGTTGGCCTGGACGCCACCCTCGAACTCGAGGGTCATGAAAGCGGTCTCGTGGACGCCGTCCTGGTAGACGCTGCGGCCGTTGGCGCTCACCTCGAGCAGCGGCTTGCCCAACCAGTGAAGGAGGATCGAGAGGTCATGGGGAGCCAGGTCGAGTACGACGCCGTCCTTTTGGTAGAGGCCGAGGTTCATCCGCGAGGAGGTGATGAAGTAGACCTCGCCGAGCTCGTCGCTCTGGATCAGGTCGCGGACCTTGTTGACCGAGGGGCTGTAGACGAAGGTGTGGCCGGGAAGGAGGACGCGAGCGCGCTCCTCGGCCAGCGCGACCAGCGCTGCCGCTTCGTCGCCGGTGCGTGCCAGCGGCTTCTCCACCAGCACGTGTTTGCCGGCATTCAGCGCGCGGCTGACGAGGTCGAAGTGGGTGTGGGGAGGGGTGGCGATCGCGACCGCCTCGATCCGCGGATCTTCGAGCGCCGCGTCGAGGTCGGGTTCGGCCCAGATGCCGGGATGGCGGCGGCGGAAGTCGGCGACCCGCCCTTCGTCGCGCTCGCAGAGGCCCATCATCCGGAAATCCTGGCTCTCGACCACGTTGCGGACGATGTTGGGTCCCCAGTAGCCGTAGCCGACCAC
>JAFDWG010000197.1 GCA_018268605.1 Actinomycetota bacterium
CTTGAGACAGCGAGTGCAGACGTAGGCGCGGACGGGGCTGCCGTTCTCGGTGATCCGGACCTTCTGGAGGTTCGGCTCGAAGCGGCGCTTCGTCGCGACCATGGAGTGGCTGCGGGACTGCCCGAACCCGGGCTTCTTGCCGCAGCTGTGACATACCTTTGCCATAGGACGGGGGATCGTACAGGGTCAGCTGACCCGACGCTTCATCACTGCCATCCGCGCAACCGTGAGGGCGGCGTTGCGGCCCTGGTCGCGCTTGTCCCCGCCCGCCCGGGCAAGGGCCTGATCCATCGTGTCGCAGGTGATCACGCCGAACCCGCAGGGCACGCCGGTGGTGAGCTGAACGTCCTGGATACCGCGCGCCGCCTCGGCGCAGACATAGTCGAAGTGCGCGGTCTGGCCGCGGATCACGACGCCGAGGCAGGCGACGCCGGCGATCTCTCCCGCACCCTCGATCAGCGCTTTGGCCGCGAAGGGGAGCTCGTAGGCCCCGGGCACCGAATGGTGGTCGATGTGCCCGGCGGAGACGCCGGCCAGTTCGAAGCCCGCGACGGCGCCGGCAGTGAGGCGCTCGGCCAGGTCCTCGTAGAAGCGCCCGACGACGACGGCGAAGCGCAGCGGCTGCAGCTCGGCCCGCTCGACCGCGTCGAACGTCTCGAGGAACTCCCCGCCCTCAGCTATCGGCACCGTCGCGCCCCTCGTCGCGTTCCTCCTCTTCGTGGAGCATTTCCTCGTCGAGGTCCAGCCCTTGGTGGTGGAGGATGTGGCCCATCTTGTCGCGCTTCGTGCGCAGGTAGGCCTCGTTGTGGATGTTGGGCGCCGACTCGATCGGCACCTGCTCGGTGACCGAGAGGCCGTAGCCCTCCATGCCGACGATCTTTTTCGGGTTGTTGGTGATGATCCTGATGCTGGTCAGCCCGAGGTCGCCGAGGATCTGGGCGCCGATGCCGTAGTCGCGGAGGTCGGCGGGCAGGCCCAGCTTGAGGTTCGCTTCGACCGTGTCCGCGCCCTCCTCCTGGAGTTTGTAGGCGCGCAGCTTGTTCAGCAGGCCGATCCCCCGCCCCTCCTGGGAGAGGTAGAGGAGGACGCCGCGGCCCTCGCGCTCGATCATCGCCAGCGAGGCCTCGAGCTGCTCGCCGCAGTCGCAGCGCATGCTGTGGAAGACGTCGCCGGTGAGGCACTCGGAGTGGACGCGCACCAGCACGTCGGAGACCCCGTCGACGTCGCCTTTGACCATCGCGACATGGTGTTTGTCGTCGACCAGGGAGCGGTAGCCGACCGCGGTGAAGTCGCCGAAGGCGGTCGGCAGCGCCGTCGCCACCACCCGTTCGACCAGCTTCTCGGTCTTCCGCCGGTAGGCGATCAGGTCGGCGACAGTGACCATCTTCAGGTCGTGCTTCTCGCAGTAGGGGATCAGGTCCGGGACGCGCGCCATCGAGCCGTCGTCGTTCATCACCTCGCAGATCACCCCGGCCGGGATCAGCCCGGCGAGCCGCGCCAGGTCGACCGAGGCCTCGGTGTGGCCGGTGCGCTCCAGCACGCCGCCCTCTTTCGCCTGCAGGGGGAACATGTGGCCGGGGACGACGAGGTCGCGCGGCCCCGAGTCGGGGTCGATCGCCACCTGGATCGTGTGGGCGCGGTCGTGGGCGGAGATGCCCGTGCTGACGCCGCCGGCGGCCTCGATCGTGACTGTGAAGGCGGTCTGCAGCGGCGCCTCGTTCTTCGCCGCCATCAGGTTCAGGCCGAGCCGGCGGCAGCGGTCCGGGGTCAGCGCCAGGCAGATCAGCCCGCGCGCCTCCTTGGCCATGAAGTTGACCGCCTCCGGCGTCGCGAACTGCGCCGCCATCACCAGGTCGCCCTCGTTCTCGCGGTCTTCGCCGTCGCAGACGACGACCATCTTGCCGCGGCGGATCTCTTCGATCGCTTCCTCGATGGTCGCGAAGGGGCTCGCGGCGGGGTCGCCGCCGGTCTGCTCGTCGATCGGGTTGGTGGTGTCGGTGTCCTGGCTCACGGGTTCTCCTTTCCCGCCGATGGCGGCACCGCAGATGGTGGCAGAAGGCGCTCCACATACTTCGCGAGCACGTCGACCTCGACGTTCAGCGGGTCGCCGGGGGCGGCGTCGCCGAGGTTCGTGCGCTCCAAGGTCTCCGGGATCAGCGACACCTCGACCCAGGAGTCGCCGAGGACCGCGACGGTAAGGCTGACGCCGTTCAAGGCGATCGAGCCCTTGTCGACGACGTAGCGCAGGAGCTCGGGCGGGATCTCGACCCGGACCCGGCGAGCGAAGCCGTCCTCCGTCACCTCCAGCACGCGCCCGGAGCCGTCGGCGTGCCCCTGGACGATGTGGCCGCCGAGCCGCTCGTCGGCGCGCGTGGCGAGCTCCAGATTGACCCGGGCGCCAGGCTCGAGCGCGCCGATCACGGTCACTTCCAGCGTCTGGTTCATCGCCTCGGTGGCGAAGCCGGATGCGTCGGCTTCGGTCGCCGTCAGGCAGACCCCGTTGACGGCGATCGAGTCGCCGAGCGCGATGTCGGCGCCGAGGGGCGTCGCGATGCGAAGGCGCGCGCCGTCGGCGCCGCCCTCGACGCTCTCGATGCTGCCGATGTCCTGCACGAGTCCGGTGAACATCACCACTCCTTGAATCGGGTCCGGATCAAAGTGTCCTCTCCCACGACCTTCGACTCCACGAGACTGCCCTGAAGTCCCGCAATGGGTACGTCGACAAGCGGACCGCCGATGATGAGCGGGGCGACGAAGACGCGCGCCTCGTCGACCTGGTCGGCGGCGGCGAAGGCGGCGGCGAGGGTGGCGCCGCCCTCGAGCAGGAGGCTGGTGAGGCCGCGGCGGCCGAGCTCCCCGAGCGCCACGGTGGCGCGCTCGGCGGGGATCGCGCCGGGGGCGGCGATCGTCTCGGCGCCGGCGCGAAGCAGCGCCTCGACGCGGGCAGGCTCGGCGTCGGGTCCGTGGACGACGGTCACCGGCGCCTCGTCGAGCGTCGCCAGGAGCTGGGAGTCGAGCGGCAGGCGGGCTCCGGAGTCGAAGACGACGCGGACCGGTTGGCGGGCTCCGCCGAGCCGCGCGGTCAGGAGCGGGTCGTCGGCGAGGACGGTGCCGATGCCGACCGCGATCGCGTCGCATTCGCCGCGCCAGACGTGGACCAGCTCGCGGCTGCGCTCGCCGGAGATCCAGCGCGAGACGCCCGCCGGCGTCGAGGTGCGGCCGTCGAGCGACATCGCGGTCTTCAGCACCACCCAGGGCAGCCCGGTCTGGCCGTGCTTGCGGAAGGGCTGGTTCAGGAGCCGCGCGTCGAGGGCGATCTCGTCGGCCGGATCGACGAAGTCCACCTGGATGCCCGCCTCGCGCAGCTGCCCGGGGCCCTTGCCGGCGGCTTTGGCCGTCGGGTCGTTGCCGGCGATCACGACGCGGGCGATGCCGGCCTCGATCACGGCGTCCGAGCAGGGCGGCTGGCGGCCCTGGTGGGCGCACGGCTCGAGCGTCACGTACATCGTCGCCCCGGCCGGGTCCTCGCCCCGTCGGGCCACGTCGGCGAGCGCCGCGCGCTCGGCGTGCAGCCCCCCGAGCTCGGCGTGGAAGCCCTCCCCGATAATCTCTCCGTCGCGCACGACAACCGCGCCGACCAACGGGTTAGGACTGACTCGTCCCCGTCCGCCCTCGGCCAGCGCGAGCGCCTTTCGAAGAATCTTAGAAGCCTCTGTTGTTGTTGACTGACCAGTCAATCAACTCATTCTAGCTCCGCTCTGACCACCTGCCCGCGTATTTTGGGGCGCGCCCTTGAAGTTGATCATCCAGATCCCCTGCCTGAACGAGGAA
>JAFDWG010000198.1 GCA_018268605.1 Actinomycetota bacterium
TTGTCGTAGGCGATGACCTCCATGTCGAAGCTCTGGGCCCGCTTGGCGACGAGCTGGCCGATGCGGCCGAAGCCGATCACGCCGAGGGTCTTGCCGTAGAGCTCGGCGCCCTTGAACTTGGCCCGGTCCCAGCGACCGGCGACCAGCGTCGCCTGCGCCTGCGGAACGTTGCGGAAGAGGGCCAGCGCCAGCGCCAGGGTGTGCTCGGCGGCGGCGACGGAGTTCGACTCCGGCGCGTTGGCGACGATGATCCCGCGGCGCGTCGCGGCGGGGATGTCGACATTGTCGACCCCGGTGCCGGCGCGGCCGATCACCTTCATGTTCGTCGCCAGGTCGATCAACTCCGCCGTCATCTTGGTCGCGCTCCGGATCAGGATCGCGTCGTACTCCGGCAGCTTCGCCCGGAACTCCTCGTCGGACCAGTCCAGCCCGAGGTCGACATCGAACTTCGACCGGAGCAGGTCGACGCCCGTGTCGGCAATTTTCTCCTTGACCAGGACCTTCATCGCGGCGCGGAAACCTAGCCGTTCTTGCGGACGTCGGCGTTCTCGACCACGAAGTCGATGCACTTCGTCAGCGCCTCGACGTCGTCAGGCTCGACCGCCGGGAACATCCCGATCCGCAGCTGGTTGCGGCCGAGCTTGCGATACGGCTCGGTGTCGACGATGCCGTTGGCGCGCAGGGCCTTGGCGATCGCTGCCGCGTCGATCGACTCGTCGAAGTCGATCGTGCCGACGACCAGGGAGCGCTTCGCCGGGTCGCCGACGAATGGGGTCGCGATAGCGCTCGCGTCGGCCCAGCTGTAGAGGCGGCTCGAGGAGTCGGTCGTGCGCTCCACGCACCAGTCGAGGCCGCCGTTGCCGAGCATCCACCGGATCTGGTCGTCGAGCAGGATCAACGTCGCCAGCGCGGGCGTGTTGTAGGTCTGCTGCTTGCGCGAGTTGTCGAGCGCCACGGCAAGCGAGAGGAATTCCGGCTGCCAGCGATCGCCGGCGCCGTCGAGCTCCTCGATCCGGGCGACCGCGGCCGGGCTGAGCGCGGCCAGCCAGAGGCCGCCGTCGGAGGCGAAGCCCTTCTGCGGGGCGAAGTAGTAGACGTCGGTCTGGGAGGCGTCGAGCGGCAGCCCGGCGGCGCCCGAGGTGGCGTCGATCAGGACCAGGGCGTCGCCCGCGTCGGCGGGGCGCTCGACCGGGACCATCACGCCGGTGGAGGTCTCGTTGTGGGCCCAACCGATGACGTCGGCGGCCGGGTCGCCCTTCGGCGCCGGGGCGTCCCCGGGATCGGCCTCGACCAGGATCGGGTCGCCGAGGAACGGCGCGACCTTGGCCGCCTTGGCGAACTTCTGCGAGAACTCGCCGTAGGTGAGGTGCAGGGAGCGCTCGCGGATCAGCCAGGCGCAGGCGGCCTCCCAGAATGCGGTGGTGCCGCCGTTCCCGAGCGCGATCTCGTAGCCGTCGGGGAGCGCGAACAGCTCGCCGAGTCCCTCGCGGACGCGCTGGACCAGGTCGCGCACCGGCGCCTGGCGGTGCGAGGTGCCCATCAGCTGTGACTGCTCGGCCAGCTTGGCGAGCGCCTCCGGACGGACCTTCGAGGGGCCGCAGCCGAAACGTCCGTCCCCAGGCTTTAGGTCCGACGGGATAGAGACGATGGTGTCAGTGGTCGCCATGGGGCGACAGGTTATTGACCGCAAGCAGTCCACCGGTTACCGACCCGCGACATTTAGGGGGAGAGATGTACCCAGTCACCTACGAAGCCGACTTTCAGCCGGAACAGAACCGCGCCACGACGTTCTTCCGGATCATCCTGGCGATCCCGTGGATCATCGTCGCCTACGTCTACGAGATCGCCGCGTTCTTCACGACCATCTTCGCCTGGTTGGCGTTGCTGGTCACCGGCAAGTACCCGCAGGGCCTCTACAACCTGAACTCGGGGTTCGTCCGCTACCGGGTCCGCACCGCCGCCTGGATCTACCTGCAGAGCGACGAGTGGCCCCCGTTCAGCATCGGCGACGACCAGTCCTACCCGCTGCGGGTCGAGTTCGCCGGGCGGGAAGAGCACCAGAGCCGGCTGAAGGTCTTCTTCCGGATCATCCTCGTCCTGCCGATGCTGGTCCTCCTCTACGCGGTCTCATACATGCACGCGGCATTGGGGTTCATCGCCTGGCTGACGATCGTCTTCCGCGGCTACCTGCCCGAGGCCGTCAACGACGCGATGTCCTACTGCAACGGCTTCTACGCCCGCGTCTACGGCTACATGGCGTTCCTCACCGACTCCTACCCGCCGGTCGGCATCGAGAAAGGCAAAGGGCCGAGCACGGCACTCGCCGAGCCCGCCGCCCCGCCGATGCCGCCCGCATCGCCGGCCGCGTGAGCGAGCAGTCCTTCGAGGGAGTCGAGCACGGCGACGGCTGGTCCGTCGCCAACCTCGACGACCTCGGCCAGGGCCCCGGCTTCCGCAAGATCCGGTCGGCCCTCGGGGTGAGGGCGTTCGGCGTGAACGCGATCGTCCTACCCCCGGGATACGCCACGGGCAGCCATTTCCACGACGAACAGGAGGAGCTGTACTTCGTCCACTCCGGCCGCGTGGAGATCGAGTTCGGCGACGGGACGACCCAGGAGCTCAAGGCGGGTGGAATGGCCTGGGTCGACGCACCCACCCACCGCAAGCTCCGCAACCTCT
Source organism: Actinomycetota bacterium (assembly GCA_018268605.1). GTDB lineage: Bacteria > Actinomycetota > Thermoleophilia > Solirubrobacterales > 70-9 > VAYN01. The sequence continues at coordinate 2,680 of JAFDWG010000198.1, forward strand.
CCGACACCGAGGAGGCGGTCTATGTGATCGTCGGCGGCAAGGACGGATACGTCGGCCGCGACGGGAACCTAGCTCCGGGAGAGACCCACCGCTAGAAGCCCTGGTCGATCCAGGGCATCATGTCGCGGAGCTCTTTGCCGACCTTCTCGATTTCGTGGTCGGCGCCGGCCTTGCGGAGCTCGTCGAACTTCTGCCCGCCGGCCTCGTTCTCGGCGATGAACTCGCGGGCGAACTCGCCCGACTGGATCTCGGCAAGGATTTCCTTCATCGCCGCGCGTGAGGCCTCGCCGATGACCCGCTTGCCTCGGGTCAGGTCGCCGTACTCGGCGGTGTTGGAGATCGAGTACTCCATCCCGCGGATCCCCTTCTCGTACATCAGGTCGGCGATCAGCTTCAGCTCGTGGAGGCACTCGAAGTAGGCGAGGCGCGGGTCGTAACCGGCCTCGACCAGCGTCTCGAAGCCGGCCTTGACCAGCTCGGAGGCGCCGCCACAGAGGACCGCCTGCTCGCCGAATAGATCGGACTCGCACTCTTCTTTGAAGGTCGTCTCGATCACCGCGGCGCGGCCGCCGCCGATCCCGGAGGCGTAGGCCAGGACGACGTCGTGGGCGGTGCCGGAGGCGTCCTGGTGGACCGACATCAGGCAGGGAACGCCGTTGCCTTCCTCGTACTGGCGGCGGACCAGGTGGCCCGGGCCCTTCGGCGCGACCATGCCGACGTCGACGCCCTCGGGCGCCTCGATCTCACCGAAGTGGATGGCGAAGCCGTGGGCGAAGAGCAGCAGGTTGCCCGGCTCGATCCCGGCGCTGATCTCGTCGCGCCAGAGCTGGCCCTGCTTCTCGTCGGGCAGCAGGATCATCACCACGTCGCCCTTGGCGGCCGCCTCGGCGACGTCGAGCACCTCGAGGCCGTGCTCTTCGGCCTTGGCGCGACTGGACGAGTCGGGACGCAGACCGACGACGACCTGGACGCCGGAGTCCTTGAGGTTCAGGGCGTGGGCGTGCCCCTGCGAGCCGTAGCCGAGGATGGCGACGGTCTTGCCCGAAAGCTTGGAGAGGTCAGCGTCTTTGTCGTAGAAGATGTCGTCGGTTTTCATGGGCGAGGAGGCTA
>JAFDWG010000199.1 GCA_018268605.1 Actinomycetota bacterium
TCGGCCACGGCCACAGCCGGCCAGGGCCGTGGCCGAGACGGCCGTGCTCGCCGCAGGCCCTCGCGTCCCTTCCCCGGGCGCCAACCCTGCTACTCCGATTGAAGCGTCGCCACCAGCCACGCCGCCGCGTCAGGCACCACGGCGGGGTCGATCGTGTGGACGACATCCGACTCGCGGTATGTGACGTCGATCCCGCCACCCACCAGCTGGTCACGGGCGGCGCGGCCGAAGGCGATCTCGATCACGGGGTCCTGGGTGCCGTGGGCGACGAAGGCGCGGGTGGTGCTGCGGTCCTCGAAGCTCGGCCGCCAGCCGGGCACGGTCGGGACGAAGCCGCTGAAGGCGAGCACTCCGGCCACCGCGGGGCGCTCGGCGCCCCACGCCATCGCGTGGCTCATCACCGCGCCCATCGAGAAACCGGCGAGCACCGTGCGCTCGGGACCGAGGCCGGACTCTTCCCAGAGGCCGTCGTGGACCTCGCCGAGCGCCGCGCGCGCCGCGTCGAAGGTCGCCCGATCCGGATAGCCGACCTTCGGCACCAGGTACCAGTGGTAGCCCGGCCAGCCGGGCACCTGAAGCGGCCCGCGGGCGGAGACGACGCGCAGGCGCCGCTCGGGGTCGAGCGCGTCGGCCAGGCCGAGCAGGTCGTTCTCATCGGTCCCGCGGCCGTGATGGAGCACCAGGAGCCCCTCCGGATCGCCCGCCGCGGCCCGTTCGACGGCGAGGAGCGGCGGCGCCATCTTCTCGCCCTACCTAGTTCGCCGAGGAGGCGGCGGTTTTCTCAAGGTAGTCGCGGACGAAGCTGTCGATGTCGCCGTCGAGCACCCGGTTGACGTCGCCGACCTCGTGTTCGGTCCGGTGGTCCTTCACCATCGTGTACGGGTGCAGCACGTAGGAGCGGATCTGCGAGCCCCAGGCGACGTCTTTGACCTCGCCGCGCGCCTTTGCCAGCTCTTCGGAGCGTTTACGCTCCTCCAGCTCGATCAGCTTCGATTTGAGGAGCTGCATGGCGACCGCCTTGTTCTGGGTCTGCGAGCGCTCGTTCTGGCACTGGACGACCGTGTTGGTCGGGATATGGGTGATCCGAACCGCGGAGTCGGTCTTGTTGACGTGCTGGCCACCGGCTCCCGAGGCGCGGTAGGTATCGATCCTCAGGTCGGATTCGTCGATGTCGACCTCCACGTCGCCCTCGACCAGCGGCCCGACGTCGACCTGGGCGAAGCTCGTGTGGCGGCGGCCGGAGGAGTCGAAAGGGCTGATCCGGACCAGGCGGTGGACGCCACGCTCGGCGGCGAAGAGACCGTAGGCGTTCTCGCCACGGGCGATGAAGGTCGCCGACTTGAGGCCGGCCTCCTCCCCCGGCGAGGCCTCGGCCATCTCGACGTCGAAGCCACGCCGTTCGGCCCAGCGCAGATACATGCGCAGGAGGATCTCGGCCCAATCCTGGGAGTCGGTCCCGCCGGCCCCGGCGTGGACGGTCACCACGGCGTCGCCCGAGTCGTACTCGCCGCTGAAGAGGCGCGCCTCTTCCAGCTCGGCGAGGCGCGACTCGATCCTCGCCAGTTGCCCCTCCAGTTCGCCCTCGATCTCCTCGTCTTCCTCGGCCAGCTCGGCGAGGTCGTCGAGTTCGGCGATGTCGCCCTCCAACCCGCGGAAGGTGTCGAGGCGGCGCTGGGCGCGAGCGTGCGCGGCGGAGGTCTTGGCGGCGCCCTCCTGATCGTCCCAGAAGCCGGGCGCGCCCATCTCCTCCTCGAGCGCGGCTGCTTCCTTCTCTAGTCCTGTTGGGTCAAAGGTAGTCCGAGAGCAGGGACAGCTGCTCGCGGACAGCGGCGATTCGCGGCGCTACGGGCTCTTTCTGCGCGGCATCGGCCATGGACACAGGTTAGCGGTGGAGGAACCCGGCCAGCCGGAGCGCCTCGGTACGGTCCTCGGAGGGTCGCCAGGAGCGGATCCGGTGGTCGCGCAGCTCGAAGGTCCAGGCCATCTCGTCCTCACCCGCGAATTCGCCCTGGTCGTCGTCCCAGTGCCAGCGGCGCGTGATCAGCGCCACCGCGCGACCGCCGCCGCCCTCGGTGCCTTCCTCGTAGAGCTGCTCGAGCTCGATCGTCTGCTGCACCCCGCCGCGCGTGCGCGTCGCCCAGAGGCGCGCGCCCTCGATTCCCTTGATCAACCCCTTCATCGAGTGCAGTTCGACCTCCGGATCGAGCACGGCGATGAAGCCGTCCAGGTCGCGGTCGTTGAACGCCCTGATGAACTCGCGGACGGGGTCCTTATGGATGGGCGTGGACGAGGCCACGGGGGTTCAGCTCAGGAGCCGTGGCACTTCTTGTACTTCTTGCCGGAGCCGCACCAGCAAGGGTCGTTGCGACCGATTTTGTCGTGCTCGTCTTTGACCACGGTCTCGACCACATCGCCGCCGTTGCCACCGATCGACTGCGAGGCGGCCAGGTCCACCGCGCCGCCCGCGGTGGCGGTCCCGGCGCCCGCGCTCAAGGCAACCTGTTCGAGCGCCGAGGGCTGCGCCTCCGCGGTGCCACCCGAGTAGTCGAGCGCGCGCCGATCGGTCCCGGCTTCGAAGCCGCCGCCCTGGAACTGGGAGCCCGCCGGTTCGGTGAATTCGATCTCGGCGTGGAAGACGAGCTTCGAGAACTCCTCCCAGATCGAGTGCATGAGGTCTTCGAACATCGTGAAGCCCTCGTTTTTGTAGGCGACCAGCGGGTCGATCTGGGCGAAGCCGCGGAGGTGGATGCCCTCGCGCAGGTAGTCCATGTCGAAGAGGTGTTCGCGCCAGCGGTTGTCGATCACCTGCAACAGGATCGAGCGCTCCAGGTGGCGCATCAGCTCCTCGCCGAGTTTGTCTTCACGCTCGTCGTAGGCCGCCATCGCGTCCTCGTCGAGGTCGTCTTTGAGGCGCTCGCGGTCGACCGTCTCCGGCGCCAGTTTCGCCACGTCGATCCCGACCGGCCAGATCTGGCGCAACTGCGTCTCCAGCTCGTCCAGGTCCCAGTCCTCGAGCAGGTCGCCGGCGGTGTACTCCTCGACCAGGCGCTCGATCACGCCTTCGAGCTCCTCGCGGGCGTTCTCGGAGATGTCGCGGCCTTCGAGGATCTCGCGGCGGTAGCGGTAGACGACGCGGCGCTGCTCGTTCATCACGTCGTCGTACTCGAGCACGCGTTTGCGGATCAGGAAGTTCTGTTCCTCGACCTTCTTCTGCGCGTTCTCGACCGTTTTGGTGAGCATCTTGGCCTCGAGCGGCACTTCGGTGCCATCGTCGTCGACGGGGCCGAGGCGGTCGAGGATTTTGTAGATGCGGTCGCCGGCGAAGAGGCGGATCACGTCGTCTTCGGCGGAGAGGAAGAAGCGCGACTCGCCAGGATCGCCCTGACGGCCGGCACGGCCGCGTAGCTGGTTGTCGATGCGGCGCGACTCGTGGCGCTCGGTTCCGCAGATGAAGAGCCCGCCCAGTTCCCGGACTTCCTCGGCCTCGGCCTGGCACTGCGGCTTCAGCTCCTCGGTGCGCTCGGCGAGCGCCTCGTGATAGCCCTCGTCCCCGTGGGTGATGCCCTGTTTTTTCAGGTCGTGGATCGCCAGGTGTTCGGCGTCGCCGCCGAGCTTGATGTCGACCCCGCGGCCCGCCATGTTGGTCGCGATCATCACCGCCCCCTTGCGGCCCGCCTGGGCGATCAGCTCGCCCTCTCGTTCGGCGTGCTCGGGTTTGGCGTTGAGGACGGCGTGTTTGATGCCGTCGCGTTTCAGCGCCTCGGAGATCATCTCCGAGACCTC
>JAFDWG010000019.1 GCA_018268605.1 Actinomycetota bacterium
GGGCGGGCGGGTCCCGAGATACCCGACGGCCGCGGCCTAGGAGGGCGGCGGTGACGTCCCGCGGCCGGGGCGACGCGAATCTCTAGGCGGTCTTGCGTCGCGACCGGGCTCCCTTGCGGTAGCCGACCAGGCGCAGGGAGTATTCGCCGTATTGTGCGGCCAGCTCGTCGGCGGTCAGCGAGCCGCCCGGCTGAAACCAGCTGCCGGTCGACTCGCACATGCTGAGGATCGCCGTGGTCGCAAGGCCTGGGTCCTTGACGTCGAAGACGCCTGCCTCGACCCCGTTCTCGATCACCTTCCGCCAGCGGTTGATGTTGCGTCGCACCCGTCGGTGGAACTGGTCGTAGCGCTCGGGCGAAAGGGACTCCGACAGCTGTCCCGCCGAAAGTCCGGCGCCGGCGGCCCGCCTCACTTTCGGCCGAGCGACCATCGAACGAGTGTGGGTCGTGGCCAACGCCCGCAGTTGCTCGTCGGGCGGGAGGTCCTCGTCGATCTCGGCGACCGCCCGGTCGAACTCGTCCATGCTGTCGGTGAGCAGGGCGTAGAGCAGGGCTTCCTTGTTGTCGAAATGCCAGTAGAGCGCGGCCGGTGAGATCCCGACCTGTTTCGCGAGCATGTTCACGCTGGTGCCCGCGTACCCGTGGGCGGCGAAGAGTTCGCTGGCGGCCTGGAGCAGGGCGTCGCGGATCGGCGGCTCGTTTTCACGGTCGACGCGGGCAGGACGACCCCGCTTCTTGGTCACCGCCGCCCCGCGCTCCATCCCTGGAGCATACCGTCCGTGTTCCGGGCCTCTGCCGGATCGTCTCGCGTCAGCCATCGCCGATGCTCACCCTCGCCATGCCTTCTAGATCGAATATCGACGGACAACGACGGGGCATACCAGAGGTATACTAAATAAATCCTCGTTAGGCGTTTCGGACGAGTGGGGAGGGGTTGATCCACGCTTGGAAAAGCGCGGTCCTGCTGGTACGCTCCTCCAACGAATATTCATTTAGTTAAGGCGTCCTCCGATACGGAGGCGCGACGGACCCCCGGACACCGATCAACATGAGCGACAAGAGCTGGCAGGAGCTGCTCGAGGAACTGGAGTCGAGGCGCGCGCGGGCAACTCAGATGGGGGGCCCGGAGCGGATCGAACGCGAGCGCAAGCTTGGCCGGAACCCGGTCCGCACGCGACTCGAGCTTCTGCTCGATGCCGACTCCTTCACCGAGTTCGGTCGTCTCACGACGATGCCCGCCGAGGACGGAAACGGCGCCTCCCCGACCAGCTTCATCTGCGGAGTCGGTCGGATCGACGGCCGACCGGTCGCTGTCGGTGCGGAGGACTTCACCGTGCAGGGCGGAGCTGCCGGCGTCCATCTGTCAGAGAGCAAGGGCCAGTTCGGTGGCTTCATCGAGGAGATATCCCATGCCTACAGGGTGCCGTTGGTATTGCTGTTGCAGGGAGTCGGCGGCAGCCTCCTCACCCAGGAGGCGAAGGGGTACGCACCGCTTCTCGCGGGTTTCGAAATGTTCCCGATCATGGAGCTGCTCAGCGAGGTCCCGGTCGTCGCGGGCGTCTTCGGACCGACCGCCGGCAGCTCCGCCGCGCGGGCGGTGGCAGCCCACTTCTCGGTCATGAGCGAGGAGAACGGATGCCTGTTCGTCGGCGGCCCACCGGTCGTCAAGGACGCGCTCGGGCTGGAAATCGACAAGTTCGAGCTCGGCGGTGCCGACGTCCATGCTCGGGGCTCGGGCGTGATCGACAATGCCGCCGATAGTGAGGCGGAGATGCTGGGTCAGATGCGCCGCTTCCTCGCCTTCCTCCCTTCGGACTGCCACCACCTGCCGCCGACGGGGCAAGCGTCCAAGCAGCCCGAGCGCAATCCGGAGGAACTGCTCGATCTGGTCCCCTCAAGCGGCCGCCGGCCCTATGACGTACACAAGGTGATCGAGGCGATCGTCGACGGCTCGAGCTTCTTCGAGATCGCCCCCAAGTTCGGTCGCGCGGTCTGCGTCGGCCTCGCGCGGATCGACGGCTATCCGGTCGCCATCGTCGCCAGCAATCCGATGCACAACGCCGCCGCGATCGACGGGCCTGCGGCAGACAAGCAGGCGCGGTTCGTCGAGATGGCCGACACCTTTCACCTGCCGATCGTCTACCTGGCCGACGTACCCGGCTTCATGATCGGCCCCGGGGCGGAGAAGTCCGGCGTCCTGCGGCGCGGAATGCGCGCCATCCAGGCCATCCGTCGCGCTACGGTGCCCGTTTTCACGATCCAGATGCGGCGGTCCTTCGGTCTCGCTGCCGCGGCGACCGGTAACACCGACGGGCGCAGCCTGCGACTCGCCTGGCCGACCGGGGTCTGGGGTGACCTGCCGTCCCGTGGAGGTGTGGAGGCCGCCTACCGCAACACGATCGAGTCGTCGGCCGACCCGGAGGGGACCCGGGCGGCACTGATCGACCGCTTCGATCAGATCAACTCGATCTGGAAATCGGTCGAGCTGTTCGCCGGGGTCGAGGAAGTGATCGACCCGCGTGAGACGCGCGATTTCCTCACCAGGCTCGTCGCGCTCACCTACGAAACCGCCCTGCCGGCCGCCAAGCAGGGTCCCCAGGTCAGGGTCTGAAGCTCCAGCCGACGCTGAAACCGCCATCGGCGACCAGCGGATGGCCGGTGACGAAAGAGGACTCGTCGGAGGCGAGGAAGACGACGACCTGTGCGATCTCCTCGGGCGTCCCGATGCGGCCGACGGCATGGGCCTTTTCGACTGCCTCGCGGTAGGCGTCGTGCCCCTCGTAGAGCGGTGCCGTCATCGGGCTGAGGACGTGACCGGGACAGAGGGCGTTCACCCGGATCCCTTCCCGGGCGTGATCGAGGGCCAGCGCCCGCGAGAGGGCGACGACGGCACCCTTGGTCGCGATGTAGGCGGGGCCGCCCTCCTCGGCGTAGAGGCCGTCGATCGAGGCCGTGTTGACGATCGAACCTGGCGACTTCGCCGCCAGCGCTCGACGCAGGAACTCCCGCGCGACGATGAAGACGCCGGTGAGGTTGACGGCGACGCAGGCGTTCCATTGGTCGAGCGGCGTGTCGGGAGCCTTCACCATGGGTCCGGTCACGCCGGCGTTGTTGAACAGCACGTTCGCGAGGCCGAACTCCGCCGCCGCGGCGTCGAACGCCGCCTCGACCTCCTCCGGCTCGGTCACGTCGCAACGCAGCCCGATCGCCCGGCCGCCTTCATCGACGATCCGCGCGGCGGTTGCGTCGGCCAGGCCGCCGTCGAGATCGAGCACGGCGACGGCGGCTCCCTCCAGCGCAATCGCGACGGCACCGGCTTCTCCCAGCCCGCCACCGCCGCCGGTGACTATCGCGGACTTTCCTTCGAGACGTCGGCGCGACCCTGCTGATTGCATCGTCTGGCTCCTCCTTCGGTTGGCCGCGGACTTGGCCGGGCCCAATTCGATGGGCTACTGTGTGTGACTAACAAACGATCATTTAACTACCCGGAGGAAAGAATGAGCGTTGATGTGAGCAGCCGCGAGTTGGGAGCCGCGATCGTCACCGGAGCCGGTTCGGGAATCGGCAGGGCGGTGGCACTGGAGCTGGCGCGCCGGGGTTATCCGGTAGGCCTGATCGACCTCTCGGAGGCCGGGCTTACCGAGACCGTCGGCGAGATCGGGCCGGATGGCTCGGTCGCCACGGTCGTCGCCGACGTCTCCTCCGCCGACGAGGTGGAGTCGGCCGTCGCGCGTTTGGAGGCGGAGCTGGGGCCGGTGGAGGCAGCCGTCGCCTGCGCCGGCATCGAGATCATCGGTGAGGTGACGACGATCGACCTGGCCGAGTGGAGACGGGTCTTCAGCGTCAACACCGACGGGGTGATGCACCTCGCTCGCTACTGCATCCCGGCGATCGAACGGCGGGGCCAGGGTGGAGCATTCGTCGCGATCTCCTCGGACGGGGGCGTCCTCGGTGGCAAGGAATGGTCTCCTTACAATGCCAGCAAGCACGCGGTCATCGGCCTGATCCGGTGCATGGCGATGGACTTCGGCCACAAGGGGATCCGCTCGAACACCGTCGCGCCCGCGTTCGTCGAGACGCCGATGGCCGACCGGCTCTTCGAAGGCGCCGAGGAGGAACGAGCGATCTGGGAAAAGCGCATCGCGATGGAGAGGTTCGCGAAGCCGCAGGAGGTCGCCAAGGCGGTCGCCCACCTGGTCTCCGACGAGGCATCGTTCACGAACGGCCACGTCTACATGGTCGATGGTGGGGAGACCGCAGGGATCTACGGATAAGTCTGGGCGCGACTTGACTCCGCCTCGATCGAGGCGCTAATCTATTAAAAGAGCGTTCAATCAGTTCTTGGGAAAGGGCTTCGGAGGAAATTCATGTCACACGATCCAAGGGTCTTGGCAATCGATGCGGGTGGGACGATGACCGACACTTTCATCGTCGATCAAACCGGTGAATTCGTCGTAGGCAAGGCTCAGACGACCCCTCACGATGAGTCGATCGGCTTCATGGAATCGTCGACGGACGCCCTCGCCCAGTGGGGGATGACGTCCGAAGATGCCTTCCCCGGGATCGCCGCCGCCGTATTCAGCGGGACCGCGATGTTGAACCGGCTGCTCACTCGCGGAGGCCTCAAGGTCGGGGTCATCGTCTCCGCCGGGCAGGAGGACTGCCTGAAAATGGAGCGCGGCAAACAGACCTTCCTCGGCTATTCCTACGGTGACCGCCTCCATGTCGCGACCCACTACCACAACGAGCCGTTGGTTCCGCGTGGACGGATCTTCGGTGTGCGCGGCCGTGTCGACCTGAACGGTGAGGAGGTGATCCCGCTTCGCGAGGCGGAGGTGCGCGAAGCTGCCGCATCGCTGCTCGCTCAGGAGGTCGAGGGGATCGTCATCAATCTCATCTTCTCCTACCGCAACGCCGCCCACGAGCGGCGGGTGATCGAGATCCTCCAGGAGGAGCTCGACGCGAAGGGCTCCTCGATCCCGATCTTCGCCTCCTCACAGCTCTACCCCGTGCGCGGTGACCTGCCGCGGCTGAACTCGGCCCTGATCGAGGCCTACGCGGCGGAGCCGTCGCGGCAGACGCTCCGCAACGTCCGCGACAAGACCAAAGGCGTCGGCGCCGAGTTCGAGCTGCGGGTGATGGCCGCCCACGGCGGCACGATCTCGATCGAGACGAACGAGCTCGCGCGGACGCTGATGTCAGGGCCGATCGGCGGCGTCGTCGGTGGCGCCTTCCTGGCCGAGCAGCTCGATCTGCGGAACGTCCTCTGCACCGATATCGGCGGGACCTCGTTCGACATCGCGCTGATCACGGCGAACCGCTTCGACACCTCACCGAAACCGGATGTCGCAAAATTCCTGCTCAACATCCCGCAGGTGAGCATCGACACCGTCGGTGCCGGCACCGGCTCCTACGTGCGCATCGACCCGACCTCCAACCGGCCCGAGGTCGGCCCCGACTCGGCCGGCGCGATGATCGGGACCAGTTGGCCCGAAGGCGGGGTGGAGACGGTGACGGTCACCGATCTCAACCTGATTCTCGGCCGGCTCAACCCGGACTACTTTCTCGGCGGCCAGGTCCAGCTCGACACCGAGCGGGCCCGCAGCGAGGTCAAACGGCAGATCGCCGATCCGCTCGGCCTCGATCCCGAGCTGGCGGCAGCCGGGATCATCGAGCTGTTCGAGACCGGCCTGCGGAACGACGCGGTCGGCCGCATCCTCGGCAAGGGCTACGCGCCGGCCGACTACACGCTGCTCTGCTACGGCGGTGGCGGTCCTCTGCACGTCGCCGGGTACACCTCCGGGATCCCGTTCGAGAAGGTGCTGATCCCCGCCTGGGCAGCGGGCTTCTCGGCCTTCGGCTGCGCTTGCGCGGAGTGGGAGTACCGCTACGACGAGACCATCGACCTGCCGATCCCGCCCTCGGGAACCGACGGCGGCGATCGAGTCGCCGCCGTCGCGCCGATGAACGATGCCTGGTCGCGGCTGGAGAAGAAGGTCCTCGCCGAGTTTGAGAAATCGGGCGTCCCGGCCGAGAAGGTCCAGTTCACCTGGGCCGCACGGATGCAATACCAGGGCCAGCTCGACGACATCGAGATCGTGTCTCCGGCCGGCAGGATCGGCAGCGATGCCGACGTGCAGGCGATGATCGACGAGTTCGAACGCGCCTACGGCCAGGTCTACGCGCGTTCGGCCCGTTCGCCGGAGCTGGGTTACGCGGTCACCGACGTGATCGTGATGGGACGGACCGAGGTGGAGAAGCCGGTGCTGCCGCATCGCCCCGAGGTAGACACCGAGGCGACGATCAAGGAAACCCGGCAGGTGTTCTGGTCGGACTCCTTCGTCGAGAGCAAGGTCTACGAGCTCGATGACATCAAGCCCGGACAGACGATCGTCGGCCCGGCCGTGATCGAGGCCGCGGCGACCACCTTCCCGATCCCGCCCAAGCGGCAGGCGCGCCTCAACCGGCACGACCTGTTCGAGCTGCAGGAAATCGCCTAGGTGTCGTCGATCGACGCCGGACAGCAGACCCGAAGGATTCAGATCGAAATGGAGGAAGCGCGCCGATGACCGTCACCCTCGACACCGCCAAGGGGCAGACCCTGGGCTGGGAAGGCAAGACGTTGCGCGGGATGCTCGAAGAGTCCGAGGAACTGTTCGCGCAGACCGGGCGCTACTACGGTCTCGAGGACCTCGAGCTGCAGCGGACCGACCCGATCACCTACGAGAAGCTGTTCTCGCGGATCCGCGGCGGCCTCGTCAGCGCCCGCGAAATCGCGATGAACATCTCGTCGTCGGAGATCGTCCGCGAGCTCGGCGAGCTCGCGTTCGCGCTGTACACCCCGGAGGGCGACTCGATCAGCCTCTCCACCGGCATCATCGTCCACGTTCACACCATGTCGGACGCGCTCAAGCACATGGTGCGCTGCGATTACGAAGTGAACCCCGGCATCCGGTCCGGCGACATCTTCGCCAACAACGTCCCGCAGATCGGCGACGTCCACAACGCCGACGTGCAGACGCTGATCCCGATCATCTGGGAGGGTGAGCTGCTTGGTTGGGTCGGTGGAGTGACCCACGTCGTCGACGTCGGCGCCATGACCCCTGGTGGAGCTGCGATCGGCCCGACCACGCGATTCGATGACGGGCTCGACCTGCCCTGCATGAAGATCGGCGAGAACGACGAGCTCTACCGCTGGCATCTCGAGCGCTGCAAGCTCCGGGTCCGCACCCCCGAGTCCTACATCCTCGACGAGCGCACCCGCCTCGCCGGCTGTCACATGATGCGTGACACGGTCGAGCGCCTGGTGGGTGAGGTGGGTCCCGACCTCTACAAGGGCTTCATCCGCGAAGTGATCGAGGAGGGGCGCCGCTCGTTCAAGTCCCGCCTCCGCCAGATGACGGTGCCGGGGAGGTACCGCTCCCCGTCCTTCGCCGACGTCTCCTTCGCCGAGCAGGACCAGCTACCGAAACGGGCCCAGCGTGACTTCATCATGCACACGCCCTTCGAGATCCGGATCGGCGTCGACGCCTCCTACATGATGGATCAGGAGGGCGGCTCGGCCTGGGGGCACCATGCCTTCAACTGCACCCCCTCGGCGATCAACGGCGCGCTCTGGGTGCAGATGACGCAGACGCTGATCTGCAACGACAAGGTCAACGACGGCGGCTACCTGGCGATCGAAACGGTGCTTCCGGAGGGCACCGTCACCAACCTGGGCGACCACGAGGGTTCGACCAGCAACGGCTGGGCGATGTTGGAGCCGAACTTCCACGCCTTCCCGCGCACCCTGTCACGTGCCTTCCAGGCGCGCGGCTTCATCGAGGAGATCATGGCCGGGTACGGCAACGCCGGCAACATCATCCAGGGCGGCGGCAAGAACCTCGACGGTAGCCTCGACGCCTTCATGAACTTCGAATGCGCCTGCCAGGGCTACGGCGGCAAGTACGTCGCCGACGGCCTCGACTACGCGGCCGCGATGTTCAACTCCGAGGGTGACATGGGCGACTGCGAGGGCTGGGAGCAGATGGGCCCGATCCTCTACCTCGGCCGCAGGATCAAGGCCTCCTCGGCGGGGCCGGGACGGCACCGCGGTGGTAGTGGCCTCGAGTCGCTATGGATGATCTGGAACCGCGGTTACTACGAAGTGCAGAACATCGGTACGGCCAAGATGTTCACCTCGACCGGCCTCTTCGGCGGCTACCCGGGACCGACCGCCCATACCCACAACCTCCGCGACACCGACTTCCTCGAGCGGGCCCGGGCAGGTGAGGCCTACGCGACCGGCGACGGCTCCTTCGATGAGCCCGCCTTGTTCGATTACGACGGCGACCGCGAGTACCGGCTCAGCGCCTACACGCTGATGCAGCCGATCGCGGTCGGTGACATCTACCTTTCGATCCTGAAGGGAGGCGGTGGCCTCGGCGATCCCCTCGATCGGCCGGTCGTTGACGTCGAAGAGGACATCGCCGAAGGATTCCTACTGCCTCGCTTCGCCGAGTCGACCTACGCGGTGAGCGATCGTGGCGCCGCCCGCAAGGCGCGTCTGACGCGCAGCGTACCGACGCGCGAGTGGCTGGCCAAGCACCGCGAGCGCGTCATCGCCGGCGACTTCATCGAGCCCGTGACCACCTTGTACGCCGAATGCATGAAGCTCTCGCCGCGTTGGGCGGCCGAGTATCGAGGCTTCTGGGACCTCGACGAGGACTTCGAATTCGACGCCGAGACGCCGACGATCGACGCCGACAGCGCGGCGCCGGGGAAGGTGACGCCGACCGAGTCGGCGGCCGCCTACCTGGAGACCGCCAAGGAGCTACGTAGATCGACGCCCGATTACGAGCTGCCGCCGGCTGATCGGAACGAACGGCCGACCCTGGAGACGCTGCGCGAGCTGCTCGACGAGAAACTCCCGCGGCATTCGGTGAAGGACATCCAGTCGGCGTTCAAGGATTTCGACCGCTTCGACAAGTGGGTGACCTTGCTGCAGGAGCGCGTCCCCTACGACGACAAGATCGTCCTGCCGGTCGGCGAGTCCCTGAACGTGGTGCGCAGGAGCAGCGACAAGGAGCTGGTCATCCGTTGCGACTGCGGACACGACTTCTGTGGTGCCGACGAGAACTGGAAGCTCGATGCCAACGTCTTCACCCGGGACACCGAGGAGTTGATGCTCGAGGTCTACGCGAAGATGTCGCACGCCGATCCCGAGTGGATGGAACTGCGCGAGTACTACTGCCCGAACTGCGCAAAGCAGCTCGAGGTCGAGGCCGTACCTCCCGGTTTTCCGGTCGTCCATGAGTTCCTCCCCGACATCGAGGGGTTCTACGAGAAGTGGCTGCAGCGGGAGATGCCGTAGGTCTCCCGCTGTCCCGGCGGTCGGTCAGTTCGATGAGGGCGGTTCTCGCGACGGGTCCTGGTGGGCCGGAGATGCTCCGCGTCGCCGAGATCGCCGCGCCGCAGGCCGCGTGCGACGAGGTCGAGATCGAGGTGCGCGCGGCGGGCGTCAACTTTGCCGATCTCCACCAGCTCGATGACACGTACCTGGTCGGGACGACCTTTCCGTTCGTGCCCGGCAGCGAGGTGGTCGGTGTCACGCCCGACGGGCGCCGCGTCCTCGCGCTGGTCGACAACGGTGGTTACGCGGAGCGGGCAGTAGCCGACGCGGGCCTCATCTGGCAGCTGCCGGATGAGGTGCCCGACGCCGCGGCGACGACGGCGCTGATCCAGGGAGCGACCGCCTGGCACCTGCTGCGGACCTGTGGCCGTCTGGCGGCGGGGGAGAGCGTGGTCGTGCACGCCGCGGCAGGTGGCGTCGGCACCATCGCGGTCCAGCTCGCCGCGAACTGGGGCGCCGGCAACATCATCGCCTCCGCGTCGACCGAGGAGAAGCGCGCCTTGGCGCTGTCCCTGGGAGCCGATGTCGCGATCGACTCGACCCGGCCGGATCTCGATGTGGCGATCCGCGAGGCCAACGGCGGTCGGCGGGTCGATCTGATCCTCGAGATGACCGGCGGGAGCACCTTCGACCAGAGCCTTGCCGCCCTGGCCCCGTTCGGGCGACTGGTCACCTACGGACAGGCCGGACGGGTGGCGGCGACGCCGGTGGTCCCCTGGGACCTTGTCGCCGAAAGCCAGTCGGTGATCGGATTCTGGTTGGCACGCTGCGTCCGTCGGCCGCAGATGCTCGGTGAGGCCGTCGCAGCGATGCTCGAGGAGCTTCGGCTCGGACGGGTGAAGCCGGTCATCGGCGGCAGCTTTCGACTCGAGGATGCCCACCTCGCCCATCGCGCGCTGGGCACCCGGGCCAGCAGCGGAAAGTTGATCCTGACCCCTTAGTCGCCACTGGCGGCCCTACGAGAAAGAGGCAACGATGGGATTCGTCAAGACACCGGAGGAGATCGCCGAGATCGCCTCTCTGCTGCGGGAGACCCGCTACGTGGTCGACCAGGTCGCCGTCGGCTTCGAGACTACCCAGGAGTTCGTCCGCGACGTCCTTCCGCCCGCACTCACCCCCGGCGATCGGCCGGCGGGGATGGCCTGCGTGACGCGTGGGCAGAGCTCGTTCTGCGGCGAGTACGACCTCGCCTGGGTCGGGATCTACGCTCGATACGGCGATCTGCTCGGCGTCTACACGCTGTCGATGATCGTTGCCGGCGACATGGGCGAAGTACCGATCACGGCCGGGCGCGACACCTGGGGTGAGGTGAAGAAACAGGGCCGGATCGGCTACTCGCGTGACACCGACTATGTGCGCGGCTTCGCCGAACGTCACGGCGTGCGGCTGATCGAGATCGAGGGTCACCTCACGAGCGACGACAAGGGGCCGCGTACCGTCGAATACTCCACCTTCGACATCAAGGGCCTGCCGGCCGCCGACGGTGACGGATTGCAATGGAACCCCCTGCTGGTGATCCTCGACGTTGTCGAGAATGACGACACGGTCCGCCGCGGGGATGCCAAGCTGACCCTGCGCGGCACCCCGCATGACCCACTCGACGAAGTCCCGATCGTCTCCACGGGCGCGGCTCTGCACGCCGTCGGCGAGTCGATCTTCACGACCCGTTCGGCTGAGGAGCTGGAGGATCCGGATGCATACGCCCCCTATGTGTTCGGGCGCTCCTACGACAATTTCAGCGTGTTCCCAAGGCCGCAGAGGTACTCATGAAACCCAGTTCCGATCGGAGGCCCAGCAGATGACCATGGTCGTTTCTCCCACCACCGGCTCGATCTGGGAACTGCGAGTGGCCGTCGGCGACGACGTTTCCACCGGCGACACGCTGATCGTCCTCGAGTCGATGAAGATGGAGATCCCGGTCGAGGCCGAGAGCGCCGGCACGGTCGTCGCGGTCCATTGCGCGGTCGGCGACGCGGTCGAAGAGGACCAGCCTCTCGTGGAAATCAATTGAATCTTCATTGACCGCAAGGCCGTCGCGTGCAATATTTAATGAATAGCCGTTTTGGGAGCGTCTCGGCCTGTGCCGGGCGCAGGAGAGGTATGACAGCGAGATCCGTGGGTCTAGCTCTCATTCACTAGAGGAGATACATCGTGCAAGGAAAGTGGACTCGGGTGTTCACCATCGCGGTGCTGGTGATGGGGTTGGTGTTGGTCGTCAGCGCCTGTGGAGGCGGCAGCAGCAGCACCAGCGGTGGTTCGAGCAGCGAAGAAGAAGCCGCCGAATCGGGTAGCTCGGGCGGCGGCAGCGCAGCCGAACAGGCAAAACCCTTCGAAGAAGAACTCGCAGCTCTCTACAAAGGCACCAGCGAAGCTCCCAGCCAGCCGCCGGTCAAGCCCGAACCGGGCAAGAACGTCTGGGTGATCTCGACCGGGCAGTCGATCGAAACCGCGCAGAACGCGGCCAAGGCGATGGAAGAAGTCGGCGAAAAACTCGACTGGAAGGTCACCGTCTTCGACGGCAAATTCGAATCCGCACGCGAGCTCACCGGCGTCCAGCAGGCGATCGCGGCGGGTGCCGACGGAATCGTCCTGCTGTACGTCGACTGCGCGCCGATCAAGGCCGGCCTCCAACAGGCCAAAGCCGCCGGAATCGACGTGGTCGGAGTCGAATCCGAAGACTGCGAACCGGCCCTGGAGACCGCTCCCTCACTCTTCGCCAAGGGCCACACCTACCTGCAGGCGGCCAAGGAATGGGGCGAAGCGCAGGTTGCCTGGGTGGTCTCGGAAACCAAAGGCGAAGCGAAGACGATCTATATCGAAGAGTCCGATCTGCGCACGACGCGATCCAACGGAGTCGGTGTGAAGGCGGCGATGGAACGCTGCTCGACCTGCGAACTCACCCACACGATCTCGTTCGTCGGCACCGAATTCGGCCCGCCACTGCAGCAGAAGGTCGAACAGGCCCTGAACCAGTATCCGGAAGCCAACTCGGTGATCGCCGCCTATGACGCGGTGCTGACCAGCGGCGGTGCCGCCGCCGCCCTGCGGGCCTCCGGCCGCCTCCCCGAACTGAAGGTGATGGGCGGCGAGGGCTCGGTCCCCGGAATCGAATTGATCTACAACGAAGCGGGCATGGACGCCTGCGTCGGCCTCCCCACCGCCTGGTCGGGATACGACGCGATGATGGTCCTCAGCCAGCTCTTCGCCGGCCGCAACCCGGTCGAAGGCAACAGTGGTATCGGTTGGCAGGTCTGCGACAAAGAACACAACCTGCCGCCCAAGGGCGAGGTGTTCCAGCCCTCGGTCGACTACGTCGCCGACTACGAAAAGATCTGGGGACTGAAGTAGACGTTCCCTCGGTCGGGAGCCGGTGCGACGGCAGTCTGCGTCGCACCGGCTCCTCCTCCGCACGCAGTCCGAACCGACCCTGATCCGAGGAGGCAACCGATGGACAACGCCACCTTCACCGCTTCCTATTCGCAGCCGATCGGGTCCGGCGGTGCCTATGGACCGCCGCCTTACCTCTACCGGGACGTCGAGGATTGCTTCGTCGTCTACGAGGCCGCCGATCCTGCCGCCGTCGAATCGCTGCTGCCACCCGGCGTGAAGCTCGCCGACGAGACGCCGGTCTGCATCGCCTGGGCCCGCTGGGTGCCGTTCTCGAGCTTCGGCCAGTACCACGAGTCCTACATCATGGTCCGCGTCAACTTCGAGGGCGAGACCTACCTCTACCAGCCGTTCATCCTGGTAGACAACGAGATACCGCTCACCGCCGGTCGCGAGATCTGGGGCTACGCGAAGAAGCTGGCCGTCTTCGAACGCAACTGGGGCGGGGGCGAAGTCCCCTTCGGCGAGCAGTTGGTCTACACGGTCCAGCGCCCCAAAGGGCAACCGATCATGACGGTGACGATGGTCGCCGACCGCCTTGCCAGTCCGCGCGAGCTCGAGAACCTCCCCGGCCTCTCGACCAAGATCATCCCCGCCGCGGAGCCCGGCAGGCGGCCGTCGGTCGCCGAGCTCGTCCGTATCGACCTCGAGAGCGCCGCTCTGCACAGGGCCCAAGACGGCAGCAGACGCCTCTTCGCGGGACGCGGCTCGCTCTCGATTCCGACCGTCTCCACCGTCGATCCCTGGCACCTGCTGGCGCCGAAGCGGATCATCCAATGCTACTTCGGTGTCTTCGACTTCGACCTGCCACTCGGCCGCGTCGTCCACGACTATCTCGCCGACGACGAGCTCTGGCAGTCGGTCGAGCGCGACACGGCGACCGCTGGCGGAGACAGCTAGCTGCTCTTGCGCCGGCGCGGACGTTTGCGATAGCCGGCCAGCCGCAGCGCGTAATCGCCATACGCGGCGGCCAGCTTGTCCGCGCTCAGCGGACCGCCCGCGTGGAACCAGCTGCCGGTCGACTCGCACATGCTGAGCACGGCCGTCGTGACCAGGCCGGGATCGTCGACGTCGAAGACTCCCGTCTCGACGCCCCGCTCGATCACCTGACGCCACTTCTGGATGTTGCGTCGGACCCGCTGGTGGAACTGCTGGTAACGGTCCGGTGAGAGGGATCCGGACAACTGACCGTTGGAGAGCCCGGCACCGGCCGCCCGCTTCACCTTCGGCCGTTCGACCATCGAACGGGTGTGGGCGGTCGCGAGGGCACGCAGTTGGTCCTCCGGCGGCAGGTCATCGGAGATCTCGTCGATCGCCCGGTCGAACTCGTCCATGCTCTCGGTGAGCAGGGCGAACAGCAGCGCTTCCTTGTTCTCGAAGTGCCAGTAGAGCGCTGCGGGCGAGATCCCCACCTGTTTGGCGAGCATGTTCACACTGGTGCCGTCGTAACCGTGGGCGGCGAAGAGTTCGCTCGCGGTCTGCAGCAGCGCGTCCCTGACGGGAGCCTCGTTTTCACGATCCGCCCGTGCCGGGCGACCTCGCCGTTTGGTCACCGGGACCCCCGCGTCGGACATCGATCGAGCATAGCGTCCGCTCTACCCGTCTCCGGCCGGAGCGACTCCCCCGGGCGCCATCAGGTCGACCACGTGCGGCGCGTCGATCGCGGTCGAAAGGAGGCGCTTCTGGATCGCGCCGGTTCCCGGGCCGCGGACGAGCTCGTCGGCGCGCACCGTTTCCGCGTAGCGGGGCCGGGCGAACCGCGGCAGCAGTCGCGTGCAGTCGTCCACGAATTTGGCGGGATCGAAGCTGGTGCCCTCCTCGAGCACGATCACGAGCTTGATCTCGTCCTCGCCGCCGGCCTCGTCAGGGATGGCGAGGGCGGCGCAGTCGCGGATCCCGGCGATCGACTTGACCGAAGCCTCGAGCTCGAAGGCGGAGATGTTCTCCCCCCGCCGCCGCAAGCTGTCGGTCATCCGGCCGGTGAACCAGAGGAAGCCGTCTTCGTCGAGCCGGCCGTGGTCGCCGGTGTGGAACCAAAGGTCGCGCCAGGCGTCGACGGTCGCCTCAGGTCGGCCCCAGTAGCCCGCGGCGACGAGATTTGGGCCGCGAGGCCGGTATTGGATCTCGCCGATCCTGCCCGACGACAGTGCTTCCCCGTGCGGTCCTCCGATCCGCAGCTCGAACGCCGGGTGAGCTTTGCCCGCGCTCCCTCGCGGCGATGCCCGCGGCGTCGCGAAGGTGACTCCGTCGGCCTCGGTCTGGCCGAACATGCTGCCCAGTGGGATGCCCAGTCGGTCCTCGAAGAACTCGTAGATCTCGGCGGTCAGGGGCGCCGCCAGAGCGCGCCGCAGCGAGGCGTACCGGCCGGGTGTCGGCGGCGCGCCGGCGGCGACCGCGGCGAGGATCCAGCCGACGCCCGCGAACCAGGTCGCGCCGAAGCGCTCGATGTCGGACCAGAAATTGGAGGTACTGAACCGGGGTCGCGAGGCGAGCCTCGCTCCGGTCATCAGGCAGATGGGCAGATAGATGTGCTGGTCGATGTGGCAGAAGGCCAACGGTGAGTAGAGGACGTCGGCCGCGGTGAACTCCTGCGAGTCGACATGGATGGTGGCGTGATTGACGAAGTAGGCGTGGGGGAGCATCACTCCCTTCGAAGGCCCGGTGGTGCCGGACGTGTAGAGGATCGATCCGAGGTCGGAGGGTCCCGGCTCGGCCCAGTCCTTCTCGGCGAGTGGCGGGCCCCAGATCCCGTCATCCTCGACCGCGATCAAGGTCGATTCAGGGGGCGAGGTAGGGAAGGCCTCGGCGATCGCGGCCAGCGAATCTCGGTCGGCGACGATCACGGCGGGCCCGGAGTCACTGACGACGTGGGCGAGGCTCGGGCCGCGCAGGTCGGGGTTCACCGATACCTCGACCGCGCCCGCCATCCAGACTCCGTACTGGACGGCAAAGAACTCCGGTCGGTTGCGCATCATCAGCGCTACCCGGGAGCCGGGTCCGATCTCCAGTCCGATCAATGCCCGGGCGACCTGGGCGCTACGTGTCGCCAGTTCGGCGACATTCCACGTGACGCCCTCGAACGCGATCAGCGGTCGGTCTGGGCGCTCCTCGAGGGACCTGCGCAGGGTTTGCAGCGGCGCCTCGTTGGCGAGGCTCTCGGCGAAGGGGGGACCGTCCATACCGGCACATACTAAATAAGCCTTCGTTAGACTCGCTTGCGCGCGGGGCATTTGCTTGACGGGGCCGGGACGTGAGTTGTAGAATTGAACGAGTATTCATTAGATGACGAAGCCAGCCAAAGAGAGCAAGCCTCCCGCCGCATCGGCCGGCAACGGATCGGCGCAGCCGGCCCCTCACACCCCCGGTAAGAACTTCTCCTGGGCGCGGGCACTGGAAGAGCTTCGGCGGCGAGAACGGGACGCGCTCGACCATCCGCCGCCCGATGCCGCCGCCCGCCGCGCCGAGAAGGGCCTGTTGCCGATCCGCGAGCGTATCGATCGAATCACGACCAGCTTCCAGGAGGTGGGTCGGCTCGCCCGCTTCACCGAACGCGACGCCGACGGCAACGTCGTCGAAGACCTGCCCTCGGGCTACGTATGCGGCCTCGGGCAGGTCGACGGGCGGCCCGTGGCGATCGGCGGCGAGGACTTCACGGTACGCGCCGGCGCTCCCCAGGCGACCTACCTGGACCGGGTCAAGGGCGGCATGGGCGGTTTCGTCGAGGACTTGGCCCAGGAGTACCGGATCCCCCTCGTGATGTTCATGGAGGGGGTCGGCGGCGACGTCGGCGCCCTCGACACGAAGGGTCACGCCTACCTGGTCAGCTCGATGAGCTGGCAACGCTCCTACGATCTGCTCGGCACCGTTCCGGTGCTGACCGCGGTGCTCGGTGCCGCGGCCGGGGGAACCGCCGGACGCGCGGTCCTCAGCCATTTCAGCGTGATCAGCAAAGGAAGCGTGCTCTTTGCCGGCGGGCCGCCCGTGGTGCGGCGCTCGCTGGGACAGGACGTCGATAAGACGGAGCTGGGCGGCGCCGAGATGCATACCTCGGTCTCGGGGGCGATCGACAATTTCGCCGAGGACGAGGACGACGCCATCGACCAGCTTCGCACCGTCCTCTCCTACCTTCCTCAGAACGTCTGGGAGATGCCGCCTCGCGGTGCTCGCGAGGATTCCCCCGAGCGTCGCGGGGAGCGGATAACCGAGATCCTCGGTGAGAACCGCCGCCGCCCCTACAAGATGCGGGCGATCGTCGAGGAAATCGTCGATCGCGACTCCTTCTTCGAGATCGGGCCGCGGTGGGGGCGCTCCCTGATCACCGGTCTCGCCCGCATGGACGGCATTCCTTGCGGCATCCTCGCCAACGACCCGATGCACCGCGCCGGCGCCCTCGACGGGGCGGCGGCCGACAAGCAGGTCCGCTTCGTCGACTTCTGCAGCACCTTCCACCTGCCGCTGATCTACCTGGTCGACGTGCCTGGCTTCATGGTCGGGGTCGAGGCGGAGCGTGGAGGCGTCGTGCGCAAGGGGATGCGCGCGATCCAGTCGGTGGCCGGGGCGGAAGTCCCGTTGATCACGATCCAGGTCCGCAAGGCGTTCGGCATGGCGGTCAACGCGACCTCGAATCCCGACGTGGTCGGCCTTCGCCTGGCATGGCCGAGCGCCGAGTGGGGCGACATGCCGGTCGAGGGCGGCGTCGAGGCCGGGTTTCGCCGCGCGATCGAATCCGCCGAGGACCCGGAGTCGTTCAGGCGCGAAGCCGAAGAGCGGTTGTTCGCCGCCTCCGATCCTTGGAAGACGGCGGAGGCGTTCGGAGTCGAGGCGACCATCGATCCGGCCGAGACCCGTTCGATCGTCGCCGCCTTCCTCAATGCGGCGCTCGCCGGGATGGCGACGCGCCTGGGACCACCACGCCGGACTTGGACCGTGCGGCCATAGATCTAGGAGGATCGAGATGGAGCCATTGATCATCAGTTGTGCCCTCAGCGGCGGCCTGGAGACGCCGGAGCAGAACCCGAACGTCCCCTTCAACCCCGAAGCGATCGGCAACGCGGCGGTCGAAGCCTGGCGGGAGGGAGCCGCCGTGGTCCACATCCACGCCCGTGACGACGATGGCGAGCACAGCGGCTCGCCGGAGGTGTTCGGCCGGATCCTCGACGTGATCCGCTCGGCAGGGTGCGACGCGGTGGTCAACCTGACCACCTCCCACGCGTCCTGGGAGGAAGACGTCTGGGAGGAACGGTTCGCGGCGCTCGAGCTGCACACCGATCTCGCCTCCTACGACTGCGGGACGATGAACTTCAACGACGGCGTCTTCTACAACCGGCCCGACTTCCTGCAGGAGCTCGGCACGCGGATGCGCGACGCCGGCGTCGTCCCGGAGCTGGAGATCTTCGACATCGGCATGATCGGCAACGCCCTGCGGCTGCGCGACGAAGGCTTCCTCGACCCGCCGCTCTACTTCCAGTTCGTCCTCGGGGTGCGCGGCGGCGCGCCGGCCGAGGCTCGCGTCCTCGCCCAGATGGTCGACATGCTGCCCGAGGGCTCGCCCTGGTCTGCCTGCGGAGTCGGTCGACATCAACTCCCGATCAACGCGATGGCGATCGCCATGGGTGGCCACACCAGGACCGGGCTCGAGGACAACACCCTGTTCCGCAAGGGCGAGGTCGCGAGCAACCCGCAGCTGGTCGCCCGCGTCCGCCGGCTGAGCGAGCTGATGGAGCGCCCGGTCGCGACGCCCGCCCAGGCTCGCGAGATCCTTCATCTCGACCGCTACGCCGAGCGGGGCTGAGGTGGCCGATCGGTTCGGTTCGGGCCGCCGGTCGGCACCGATCGCTCGGCTCGGGGTCGACCTTCCGGCGGAGGCCCCGATCGCCGCGCGGGTGGAATTCGCCCAATGGGCGGAGAGTCAGGGCTTCGACGACGCCTGGACCCCGGAGATCTCCGACCCGGACGCGTTCGTGCTCCTCGCCGCCGTCGCCGCCGCCACCTCGGGGATCCGGGTCGGGACCGGGATCGTCCCGCTCGGCACCCGCACCGCGCCGCTGCTCGCCGCTGCCGCCGCGTCGGTGGCGGAGGTCGCCGACGGGAGGTTCGCGCTCGGCGTCGGCGTGTCGAGCCGGGCGATCATCGAAGGCTGGCACGGCGTCTCCTACGACCGACCGCTGGAGCGCGTCCGCCAGACGCTTCCCCTCCTGCGTGGCGTCCTGGCGGGTGAGCGGACCGACATCGAGGAGAGCCAGGTCAAGAGCAAGGGCTTCCGCCTGCGGCGGCCGCCCCAGAGCCCGCCGCCGCTGTTGCTCGCGGCGATGAACGAGAAGATGATCGAGACGGCGGGCGCCCTGGCCGACGGCGTGCTGCTGAACCTGGTGCCGCCGCACGCCCTGCCGACCGTTCTCGCGGCCCTCGACCGCGGAGCCGAGGGCGCCGCTCGCAAGGAGCTTCCGGAGGTGGTGATGGCGATCGCCTGCGAGATCACCGACGATCCGGCCGACGCCCGCGCCCGGTTCGCCCAGTACCTCTCCTTCTACCTGACCGCCCCGGCCTACCGCAAGGCGCTCACCTGGTACGGCTTCGGCGATCAGGTGGCGGCTGCCGAACGGGCTTACGAGGCAGGCGGGGTCAAGGCGATCGTCGAGGTCGTCGGCGACGACCTGATCGATGCGATCGCTCTCTTCGGCGACGTCGACTACGTGCGCGCTCGCCTCGTCGACTACGGCGAGAAGGGCATCGACGCGATTTCGGTTTTCGCCTTCGGCCAAGACCCGATGGCGACTCTCACCCAGCTGACCCGCGACGCCTGGCCCTCGCGCGGCGAGGCAACCGGCTGAGCGGTCATCGGTGGCGCGAAAGCTGAGCCAGCAGGGCGGCCCGCTCGCCCTCGTCCAGGGGACGAGCGCGGCGACGTCCGTCGTCCCAGGCGACGAGCGTCGCCGCCGACGTGGCCTTCAGGCGGTCAGGCCGAACCTCCAGTGCCTCGACCACGTCGAAGCTCGACCGGCCGACGCGGGCGAGTTGGATCCGAATCGTGATCTCCTCCTCCTCGAGCCGGAGCTCGTGCTGGAAGTCGATCTCCTGGCGGGCGACGACATAGGTCGGCGTGGAGCTTTCCCAGGCGTCCGACAGCCAGCGGACGCGCGCTTCCTCGAAGAAGCCGAGGAACGCCGCGGCGGTGACGTGGCCGAGATAGTCCAGATCGAAGGAGCGCAGTCGGATCGACGTCGTCCAAGGTGTGTCCGCCACGCCTCAATTCTACAGAAATAACCGAATGATCGTTCATCAAGCCCCTCCGGATTTGGGCGTTTTTCCGCACGAGAAGAAGCGGAAAACGGACTTGACATGAGGTGGCTGAAATGGGAGAGTGCTGCTAATGGGCGTTAACTCAATTACCCTCCCATGGGTACGAGCTCGGTCCCGGAATCAAAATGGGTAGCTCGCTGCCGGAGAGTGCCACAAATGGCGCCGAAGAGGTAGTCCTCTCGGTCAAGGGAGTCTCCAAGCGCTTCGGGGTGACGC
>JAFDWG010000001.1 GCA_018268605.1 Actinomycetota bacterium
TCTCGGCCACGGCCCTGGCCGGCTGTGGCCGTGGCCGAGACGGCCGGGTCTCGTGGGGAGTGCGGCGGTCCCCTGGGCGTGCGCCGGGGTTCGTCACGTTGGGAGGGACGGATCGGTGACGGGAGTCCCACGGATCCGTCACGAGACCCGCAAGTGGTGACGGAGAGCGTGGGAAGTCCACGCTCCCGTGCGTGTTGCACAACACGCACTTCCGCGCTGCGTGTATTTGGTCCCCTATAGGGGCCCCAAGTCACGCAGCGCTTTTTCGGGCCCTGGAAGCGGTAAGGGAAGCTTCACGGAAGTCCACGGAAACAGGTGGAAGGCTCGCGGAAGCGTGGAGTTCCCGACATCTCCTCGACTTCTTGCCAACGCCGTCTCATCGCGGTCACAGCCGGCCAGGACCGCGATGAGACGCCCAGGCCACTGGTCGTGGAATCAACCATCTAGGCCGGAGGTGGTGGCCGGCCGGCGATCTGTCGCGGCTGGTCGTAGGTCAGGCCGACGGCCTCTCGCCAGCGATCGAGTGCGCGCATGTTCTCGAGGCTGTCTGCCCACGACATGCACGGCGACTGGCGCTGTCCGAGATGCTCGGCGACGTGGTCGATCTGGTAAGTCAGAAGTGGCTTCGAGGCCGAGACCCGGACGACCTTCGTCGGCTTCCCCGCCCGGCGGATCCGGATCTCGGAATCCTCCGGCGGATAATCGGACCAACTCGGACGCACGACCTCCAGATCGCCCTCGGTGCCGAACACCTTGAGGCTGTGCTCCTCGCCGAGCACCATGCCGCAGCTGATGTAGGCATGGACGTCGCCCTCGAATCGGAGGGTCGCGGCGGCGAAGTGGTCCACGTTCTGGCCCGCGTCGATGTGGGCGGAGGCGGTGAGATCGAGCAGGTGGGCACCGTCGCCGTCCGCGGCGGCGGCAGCGATCATCCGGGCGGCCGAGAGCGGATAGCACCCGACGTCGAGGATCGAACCCCCGCCGAGGGCGTTCTCGAACAGTCGCGGCAGGGTATGCGTCTCGACCCCGAAGTACTCCGACGAGGTGATCAGGCGCGGGCGGCCGATCTCTCCGGCGCGGATCGCATCGATCAAGGCCGGCGTCTGAGGGTGCGTGCGATAGGCAAATGCCTCCATCAGGAACACGTCGTTGCGTTTCGCCGCCGCGACCATCGAGACCGCCTCGGCGTGGTCCATCGCGATCGGCTTCTCACAGAGGACGTGCTTTCCGGCGTCCATCGCGGCGATCGACCACTCGGCATGCATGGGATGGGGCGTGGAGACGTACACCACGTCGACCTCGGGGTTGACCAGCAGCTCCTCGTAGCTTCCGTGCACATCGGGCACCTGGTGGCGCGCGGCGAAGTCCGCCGCCCGCTCCGGCGAGCGACTCGCCACGGCCGCCGGCCTGCCGGTGGCGGACTCCGCCATCGCCCGCGCGAACCGCTCGGCGATCCACCCGGCCGCCAAGAAGCCCCATCCGACCTGCTCGACCCGCGGCGCAGCCATCGCTCCTCCTTTGCGATCCCCGGCTCGTCCAGATGCCGAAGGTCCTCGATGGATCGCACGCTAGAACGCCGGCGCGATGGCGACTGTCTCAGTTCGAACCGATGCTGACCAGGACGACTGCCGTAAGGGCGGCCAGCAGGCCGATCCTCTGGGTGATGATCCAGTGCTCGGCCAGGATGAAGCGGGCGAACAAGGCCGTCACACCCGGGTAGAGGGAGAAGACCACGACGACGATCGCCAGCTGGCCACCGCTGTTGAAGGCCGCCTGGAGGGCGATGGTGGCGATGCCCACACCAAGCCCCGCGAAGAGGACCGGGGCGAGGCTCGAGCGCCCCAGGGTCGGTCGCTCCGCCAGCAGAGAGCGCAGCGCCAGTGGGATCAGCACCAGCACCGAGACGACCTGGGTGACGGCGATCGGCCAGGCGCCGGAGGCGTGGCCGGCCTGATCGAGCGCGATGTAGTAGATGCCGCCCCCGATCCCGGCAAGCGAGCCCCAGATCGCGCCGCTGCTCTTGGCCGCTCCACCCGACGCGGGATGCCAGGAGACGAGTGCGATCGCAGGTATCGCGAGGACGATCCCGGCGGCGCTCAGTGCCGAGAGGGGATCGCCGCGGACCACCCCGACCAAGATCGGCAGGACGGCGCCGATCAGGCCGGTAAGGGTCGCGACGATGCTCATCCGGCCGACCGCGAGGCCGTAGTAGAGCAGCGTTACCGCGAACCCGTTGGCCACCCCGGCAGCCGCGCCCCACACCATCACGTGGCCGGTCAGCCCGTCGCCCGATGACAGGAGCACCGCGACGATCGCCGCCAGCGTCACCAGCGCCTGGACCATCAGCGTCGATACGCGGACGTCCAGCCGGCGAGCGGCCAGACCGGCCGAAAAATCGCCGGCTCCGAAGCCGAGTGCGGTCACCAGGGCGAAAAGGATCGACACCTCGGGCAGAATATGGGCGAACGCTTGCTTAGGCCCGTCCTCCCCCGAACGCAGGAGACCTAGATGGAATTCGGAGCTGCCTACTTCCCCACCTACGACGGCGTGTCGCCCGACATCCTGGCGCAGGTGCTGGAGCAGCGCGGCTGGGACTCCCTCGCCTTCGCCGACCACACCCATATCCCCGCCGGCCGCGAGAGCGACCCTCCGGGTGGAGGTGAGCTACCGAGGAAATACTGGACCAGCCTCGACCTTTTCACCGCGGTGACCGCTGCCGCCGTGTCGACCGCACGGCTGCGGGTCGGGACCGGGGTGTGCCTGGTCGTCCAGCGCGATCCGATCACGACCGCGGGCGAGGTGGCGAGCATCGACCGGCTCTCCGGCGGTCGCCTCGACTTCGCGATCGGTGCCGGCTGGAATCGTGAGGAGATGAGGAACCACGGCACCGATCCGCGTACGCGGATGGCTCTGCTGCGCGAGCGCATCCTCGCGATGAAGCAGATCTGGAGCGAGACCGAGGCCAGCTTCGCGGGCGAGTTCGTCTCCTTCGAGCGCATCCTCTGCGAGCCGAAGCCGGTGCAGCGCCCTCATCCCCCGATCCTGATCGGGGGCGACGGACCGACCGTGCTCGACCGCGTCGTCGACTACTGCGACGGTTGGTATCCGGAGTACGTCGGAGACGACTCGATCTTCGCGCGCATCGACGAGCTCCGGCACCGGGCCGATCGGCCCATGCTCGTGCATCTCGGGATGAATGCCCCGGATCCCCGGGTGATCGAGACGGCCCGCGGCCGGGGCGTCGATCGGATCGTCGTCGAACTGCCCGCCGGGCCCCTCGGCGCCGTCGAGCCCGAGCTCGAGCGCTGGGAGGCGGCGATCAGCGAGGTCAACGGCGAGTCGGCAGGCTGACCTCAGTCGATTTCGTCGAAGAAGCTGTCGACTTCGGCGGCGTTGACGTCGGTGAACCAGCACTCCGGCATCTCGCCGTCGACGATCTTGTAGATGCCGAGCCGTTTGCACATCACCTTGCGATCACCCCTGGTCCACTGCTCGTGCACCATCAGGGCGACGCCGTCGTCGCCGGCCATCAGCAGGTCGTTGCCGTGGAACGTCCAGGAGTCGGTGTAGTCCTCGACCCGTTTCACCCAATTCGTGACGAAATCCGCACGGCTTCGGTATTCCCCGGAGAGCTTCGAGCCACCGCCCATGTGGACGATCATGTCCTCGGCGAAGTAGGAGATGCCGGCATCGACGTCGCCTCGTGCCCAGGCGGCGTGGTAGTCCTCCAGGGTCTTCAGTACCTCGTCCCTCTTGCTCACGGTCCCTCCTCGGTCGACGGACGCGCCGTGGAGCGCTCCTGGTCTGCAACTACGTCGCGGCTGAGGATACCGTCCCAAGTGAGCAAGCGCTTGACAGGCCGAGGGCGATATGTAAGCGTCGAGGCCCTCGCCGAGGCACCAAAGGGTCGTCCTCCGGCCGAGCAACTCCAGAAGTCACGAATGGGACATAAATGAGCGCTTCATCTTCGATCCAGACCCTCAACGAATACAACGACGCGTGGAAGCGCGGCGACCTCGAGGCGGGGGCGAACTTCTACGCCGAGGACATCGTCGTCCACATGGGTGGCCTGGGGCCGCTTTCGCGCGATTACCGCGGGCGCGACGACTTTCTCCAGAACTGGGTCGCGAAGGTGGAGGCCTACACCGACTCGTGGGACGTCGAGGGCCAGGAAGTCCTGATCTCGGGTGACGAGGGGGTCTCGATCGCGGTGAACGTGCACTGGAGCAGGGGGGACCGCAAGGTGACGGCTCGTCGAATCGGCGTCTACCGGATCGTGGACGGCAAGATCGTCGAGTCCTGGTACGTGGACTCCGATGGCGCCGCGGTCGACGCGTTCTTCGACGAAATCACCCCTGGCGAGAGGTAGGCGGTCGGCCGCCGGGCGCCCTCGCCCGTCCGGCTCCGTAGCCGGCGTCGCGGCCCGACCGGCCACGAAGCTTGGGATCGAAAAGGGGTAATGAAATCGGATGGAAGGATCTGCAGTGAGTAGAGACGGTATCGCCGACAAGGTCGTGATCGTCACCGGTGCCGGTTCCGGCATGGGGCGCGCGATGGTCCAGGAGTTCACCGGCGAAGGAGCGCGGGTCGCCGCCCTCGACGTGAGGCTCGAGGCGGCCGAGGAGACGGTGCGCTCGAGTGGGGCGGCCGGGTCGACGTGCTCTGCAACAACGCGGGCATCATGGACGACTTCCTGCCCGCCCACGAGACCTCGCCGGAGCTGTGGGACCGCGTCTTCGCGGTCAACTCGACCGGGCCCTACCTGATGTCGCGGGCGGTGATCCCGGACATGCTCTCCCGTTCCTCGGGCGTGATCATCAACACCGTCTCCTTCTCCGGCTTCAGCGCCGCCGGCGGGGGCGCCGCCTACACCGCCTCCAAGCACGCCGCGCTCGGCCTGACCCGCCAGCTCACCTTCGACTACGGCAAGCTCGGCATCCGCTGCAACGCGATCTGCCCCGGGGCCACGAAAACCGGCATGACCGAGCTGCAGGCAGGGCAAGAGATGACGGCCGACATCGAGGCCGAGATCGCCCGTCTGCCGGCAGGACGCTGGGCTCAGCCCTGGGAGATCGCCCGCCTCGCCGTCTACCTCGCCGGCGACGACGCCGCCTTCATCCACGGCTCTGCGATCCTGATCGACGGTGGCATGTACACCGCGGCCCGCAACCCCCTCTGAGCTGTCCCCTGGGAAAGGAGCGTCGGATGAAGCGACATCTGGACTGCCCGTGCGGCAAGCACATCGAAGGCGAGGACGAGGACGATCTGGTCAAGAAGGTGGAAGCGCACCTGGTCGAGGAGCACCCGGATCACCACTACAGCCGCGACGAGATCTTGATGGTCGCCTACTGATCTGATCCTCGAAGTGGTCGGCCGCGTTCAGGGACGTGGAAGCATGGCGGTCTGACCGCCGTCAACGAAGAGGACCGCGCCGGTGAGGAACTCCGGCGCGTCGGTCACGAGGTAGGCGATCACGTTCGCGATCTCCTCTGGCCGGCCGAGGCGATGGAGCGGGTTGATCCGGGCGAGGTCCGCCGGCGTCGGCTCGGCGACGCCGGCGGTCATCGGCGTATCGATCCATCCCGGCGCGATGGCGTTCACACAGATGCGATCGGCGGCAAGGTCGAGGGCGAGCGATCGGGCGAGCGAGTCGATGCCCGCCTTCGCGGCGCTGTAGTGCGCGGTGCCCGGCTCGGAGCCGACGCTGTTGACCGAGGAGATCAGCACCACCCTGCCGCCGCCTTGGCTTTTCATCCTCCGCGCGGCCGCGGTCGCGACCAGGAAGCTCCCTCGAAGGACTACGTCGAGGCAGTCGTCCCAGGTCGAGGAGTCGATCTCGAGACCCGGTGTGGGCGCGAAGGTTCCCGCCGCGGTCACGGCGACGTCCACCCGGCCCAGTCGCGCGGCTGCCTCGGCGACCAGCGACTCGCATTCCTCCGGGACGGCGACATCGGTCACGCGGATCTCGATCGCCACCTCGGGATGCGCCGCCGCGACCCGCCTCTGGACCGCCACCAGCTTCCGCTCGTCGCGCCCGGCGAGCATCAGCGACAGGCCGGCGGCGGCGAGCGCATCGGCGGCGGCGGCTCCGATCCCGGAGCTGCCGCCGGTTATGACCGCGACCCGGTCGCCGTTCATGAAGGGAGTTCGGCGACCGACGGGTCTCGACTAGGAAGCCGAACCTACTCCGAGCGCCTCATGGGTGTTATGCGTCCCGGCCTGCATGATCTCGACGGTCACGCCGTCGGGATCGGAGAGGTAGGAGAACCGGATCCCCTCGGAGGGCCCCTCGGTAGGCGCGATCGAAGGCGGGGCGTTCAGCTCCACCCCGGCCTCTTCGAGCTTGCGGGCCATGGCGTCGATGTCGTCGACCCTGAAGCAGACGTGCGAAGACCCGATGTCGTTGTTGCTCCGCCCGAAAGGCTTCCCGGTCGGATCGGTGTACTCGAGCAACTCGAGCAGTGCGTTGTCGCCGCGCATCGCGGCGATCCGGACGACGGCACCGGGGACCTTCACCGATTTCGAGAACGCTTCACCGGAGAGCTCCACCCGGCGCACCTCTTCGAGCCCGAAGAGGCTGTAGAAGGCGATCGACCGCTCCAGGTCGCTGACGCTGAGCCCGGCGTGGTGAATCTCGACCGACATATTCGTTCCTTTCCCGTGCAGCGGCGGTTGGCCGCGCCTATCGACCGTTGAAGTAAGCGCTCGCTCGATACTACCAGCGGCCGGCCGGCCGATTTCGGCCTATGCCGACGGAACTCCCATCGCTTCAAGGGTCGCGCCGGGCCCGGTGGTGAGGATCTCGACGCTGATGCCGTCCGGATCGCGGAGGAAGGCGAAGCTGGTGCCGTCCTCGGGGGTGGTGGGCTCGGCGACCAACGGGAAGCCGGCCTCCTCCAACCGCTTCCGGGTCTCGGCCATGTCGTCGATCGTGAAGCAGACGTGGGCGGAGCCGACATCGTTGTTGCCGCGCCCGAACGAGCCGCCGGCGCCCTGCTTGTACTCGATCAGCTCGACGACGGTGTTGTTGCCGCGAAGCATCACGAACTGGGCCACCGCCCCGGGGACCCCGACGGCCGCCTCGAACTCGTCGCCTTCGAGGACGAAGCGGGCGGCCTCCTCGAGCCCGAAGAGCTTGTAGAACGCGGCCGAGCGCTCGACGTCACTGACGGTGATTCCGGTGTGGTGGACTTGAACTCCCATTGTCTGCTCTTCCTCCAGCGGTTCTATAGGTTCCGAAAACGGCCGAGCAAGCGCTCGTCAAACGGCCGACGACGTTAGCAGTCCCAGTAGGGACGGCTAGGCGCTGATCATCTTCAGCGCCAGATCGCCGTAGAGATTGGTGATGTCCCCGTTCTGGTCACGCGACTGGGAGAGCGACCAGCGCGCGATGTCGATGCAGAGCGAGAGGATCGCGGTCGAGACGCCCTTCACGTTGGGGACCTCGAAGTCACCGGAGGCGACGCCCGCCTCGAGCTCCGCGCGCAGCAGCTTTTCGACGTTACGGCGGATCTTGTTCACCTCTTTGAAGCGCTCCGCCGGCAGCGCGGTCAGCTCGTACTGGCTCACCCGCGCGAGCAGGGGATGCTCGACGTGGTACCTGGCGAACGCTTCGACGAAGAGGCGGACCCGCTCGGCGGGCCGCGGTGGGGCGTCGTCGAGTGCCTGGCGCACCTGGCTGAGTGCGATCTCGTGGGAGATCTTGGTCAGCTCGAAGAGAAGTTCGACCTTCGACGCGTAACGGACGTACACCCCGGCGGGGCTCATTTCGGCGCCCTCGCTGATGTCTCGGGTGGTTGCCGCGTGGAAGCCCTTTTCCCCGAACTGCTGGAGAGCGGCGGCGAGGAGGCGGCCGGAAGAGTCGGAGTTCGTGATGCCCAGCAGAAGCTTCTCCTCCGGACGCGGACGCTCACGCATGCCGCGAAGCCTAGTCACTTTCCCCGATGCGTCGTTCAACCTGACCATTCTAGTTGCGCAAGCAAGCGCTTGTTCGAACAAGGGCGCTCTGGTAGCTTCGCGGAGCCGATGAGCGACAACGGTTCGACAGTGTCAGGTGGCCGGATGGAAGGACGAGTGGTGATCGTCACCGGCGGCGCGCGCGGAATGGGAGCCGCCCATTCTGAGCTCTTGGTCGCCGAAGGCGCGCAGGTGGTGCTGAGCGACTTGCGGGAAGATCAAGGCGAGAAGCTGGCGGAGAAGCTTGGCACGAACGCCCGTTTCCACCGCGCCGACGTGTCGAGTCCCGAGGACTGGGATCGCACCGTCGCCTTCACCGAAGAAGTATTCGGCGCCCCGACCGGGCTGATCAACAACGCGGGCATCCTCGAGCTCGGCTCGATCGAGGACACGACCCCCGAGCAGTTCCGCCGCTCGACCGACATCATGATGTTCGGCGTGTTCCTCGGGATGCGCGCGGTGATCCCGGCGATGAAAAGGAGCGGCGGCGGGACGATCGTCAACATCTCCTCGACAGCCGGTCTGACCGCCTATCCGGAGATCATCGGGTACGTCGCGGCGAAGTGGGCGGTGCGAGGGATGACCAAGGCTGCCGCGGTCGAGCTCGGGGAGTACGGGATCCGCGTCAACTCGATCCATCCCGGCGAGGTGGAAACGGACATGATCCTCGGCCAGGAGGGCACCGACGCCGTCGCCGACGTGGACGCCATCCCTCTGCACCGCTTCGCGCAGGCCCCGGAGATCGCGCGGCTCGCGCTGTTCTTGATGTCCGACGAATCGGGCTACGTGACCGGCGCCGAGCACATCATCGACGGTGGTGCGACCGCTCTGGCGTAAGGCGTTGCCCGACGGGTGGCGGCTCAGCGCAGGCTGTTGCCCCCATCGACCGTGATCACCTGCCCCTGGATCATCGCTGCCTCGGGCGAGGCGAGGAAGGCGACCGTCTCGGCGACGTCCTTCAGCTCCAGGCCGCGTCCACTCGGGTTGGCCGCGTTGAGCTCCCGAAGCCGGTCGTCGGCACCCTCGGCGAATACCGCGCGGAAGGCATCGGTCGGAAGCGGCCCGGCCAGCACGGCGTTGACGCGGACCCCGCGCGGTGCCAGCTCCAGGGCCAGGTAGCGGACCAGGCTCTCGCCGAGAGCCTTCGGTGCACCGACCGCGGCGTAGTGGGGCAGGGCGGCGCGGCTTCCGCGGCTGGTCAGGTAGAAGACGGTGCTCCCCCGGGTCAGCAGGGGGGAGGCCGCCTGGGTGAGATAGAGCAGGGCGGAGCCGTTCGTGCTCACCGCCGCCGCGAACCGGTCGGGATCGAGGTCGAGCGAAGGTCCCGACAGCGGGTCGACGGCACAGTGGACGAGTTGGTCGAGGCGATCCGTCTGCTCGGCCACGGTGTCGAGCAGGCGCCGACATCCCCCTGGCGTGCTCACGTCCTCACGCACGAGGACGGGCTCCGACCCCGCCGCCGCCAGCTCCTCCGCCGCCCGCTCGGCCGCGGCGGCGTCGCTGTGGAAGTTGAGAAACGCCTTTCTCCCGGGGGTCGCGAGCCGCGTCGCGATCGCCAGTCCGATTCCCTTGGTACCGCCGGTCACCAGCAGGGACATCTACCCTCCTCCGCATGTCAATGAGCGCTTGCTTACGATCGTACCCTCTGGTAGGTTCGACCGCCCGGGCGCTTGATGGGCGCGCCCGCCGAGTCGTGACGGGAAGGAAGACGAGATGCCGTTTGTGACGCCCAAGGACAGGATCGACGAGATTCGCGGACGGCTGGACCCGGCCCGGTTCACGCTGGAGGGGGTGGCGGTGGAATTCGAAACCACCGAGAGCTTCGTGGAGGCCGTTCTTCCCCCGGTGTTCGAGCCCGTCGACAGACCCGTCGGACTGGTTCGCGTCCATCAGATGAGGAGCGGGATGTGCGGTGACTTCAGCGCCTGCACCACCGTCCTGCGCGCGAAGTACGGCTCGGTGGAAGGGCAGTACTGCCTGGCGATGTTCATCAGCGAGGACATGCCCGTCTCGGTCGGCCGAGAGTTCTGGGGGGAGCCGAAGAAGATCGGAGTGGGGTCCTTCTTCCGCGACGGCGATCAGGTCGTCGCGGTCGGATCTCGCTATGGCTGCCGGCTGGTGGAGATCGAGGCCGAGTTGGGCGAGGACGTCGGCCCCCTCACCGCCGATGACAACGCTCTTGAAATCAAGGCCTGGATGTCACCCGACGGCGGCCTGATGGCCCCGCCCGTCGTCTTTGTCCATCACGTCAATTCGCGTCTCGACTGGGTCCGTGAGGGCACCGCGAAGGTCGAGCTGCGGAGCGGGGAGGGCGATCCCCTCGGGGAGATCCCGATCGTCGCCACCGGTACGGCGCGGCACTACGCCGGTGAGGTCACCTACGAAGCGGGCCCGACGACGCCGATCGAGGACGGTGAGAGCGTGCTTCCCTACATCTACGGCCGGGCGTACGACGATCTGGCGGCGATGCCCGCTCCGGCGCGATTTCGCGAACAGCCCGCACGGGCCTGAGGGCTGGCGTGTGACTGGGATGAGCGACCGGGCGGAGGCCAACAAGAAGCTCATCCTCGACTACTTCGACGCCTGGGCGCGAGGGGACTCGGCCGAGGCCGAAGACTTCTGGGCGGAGGACTTCGTCGGTTTCCAGGCCGGCCACGGCGTCCTGGCCGGTTATTACCGCGGTCGCCAGGCTTTCCACGACGGCTGGATCCAACGCACGCTCGAGCTCACCGGCGGTCGTTGGACCGTGGAGCGCGCCGAGGTGATCCTGGCCGGCGAGGAAGGCGTGGTCGTCATCGCCGACGAGTGGATGGAACGTGACGGCAAGGGCCGGATCGACACCGAGAAGCTCGTCGTCTACACGATCCGCGACGGCAAGATCCTCACCTGCCGTATGTACGACGGTGACCAGGGCGCGATCGACGATTTCTACTCCTGACCGAGGAACGAGCATGCATTACGACCCCTTCAGCTGGAAGATCCAGCAAGACCCCTTTCCGGTCTATGAGTGGCTTCGCGACGAGGCGCCCGTCTACCACGACGAGAAGAACGACTTCTGGGTGTTGTCGCGGTACGAGGACGTGCAGGCGACGCTTCGTGACAGCGAGGTCTTCCTGAACTGCCACGGCGTCGACGTCGACAAGACCGACACGCTGCTCACGCCCGGCAACATGGCCGAAAAAGACGGCGCCGACCACGACGACCTGCGGCGCGCGGTCCAGCCCTGGTTCAGCCCGAAGTCGATCAAGCAGAAGCTGGAAGATCCGAGCCGGCAGGAGACGGCCCGGATGGTGGAGAGCTTCCTGGCGCGCGACGAGATCGACATCACCCACGAGCTCGCCTTCAAGCTGCCGACCTTCGTGATCACGAAGATGTTCGATCTGCCCGAGG
Organism: Actinomycetota bacterium; assembly: GCA_018268605.1. GTDB lineage: Bacteria > Actinomycetota > Thermoleophilia > Solirubrobacterales > 70-9 > VAYN01. The sequence continues at coordinate 11,347 of JAFDWG010000001.1, forward strand.
AGGATCGCGACCTGCTGCGCTCGTTCATGGCGCCGGTGTTCTCGCGCCTCCCGGACGATCCCGAGCCGCCACCGGAGGCGCTCGAGGCAGGCAGGAAGATCGGCGAGTACTTCACCGAGACGGTCGGCCGACGTCGCGAGGGTTGGGTCGACCGCGGAGAAACGGACCTCCTGGCGTTCATGCTGCGTGCCGAGATGCGCGGCGAGCCGCTGCCCCCCGAGTTGGTGATCGGTACCATCGCCCACTTCTTCCTCGCCTCCAGCGGGACGACCCAGGACTCGATCAGCAACTCGATCCTCCTGCTCGCCCGCCACCCGGAGGAGCGCCAGAAACTGATCGAGGATCCGTCCCTCATACCGGGGGCGGTCGAGGAGTGCATGCGGTTCGAGACCGTGATCCAGAACACCACCCGCCTCTGCGATGAAGACGTCGAGTTGCACGGCGTGACGATCCCGAAGGGCGCGACCGTGGTCTGCCTGATGGGCTCGGCGAACCGCGACCCCCGCTATTGGGAGGAACCGGAGCGGTTCGACGTCAGCCGCACACCCAGAAGGCAGCTCGGATTCGCCGACGGTCCCCACCACTGCATCGGCGCGCCGATCGCCCGCTTCGAGGTGCGCCTCTGCATCGAGGAGATGCTCCGCGTGATGCCCGACTACCGCGTCGCCCGCCCGCCCGAGCGGGCCGTCTCACACGTCTCGCGCGGCTTCGAGCACGTCTGGATCGACCCGAACGTCAAAACGCCGGCGGTGGTCTAGATGCGACGGCTGAAGGTGGTGGTCGACCTCGATCGATGCGAGGCGCACGGCGAGTGCACCCGGATCGCGCCCGATCTCTTCCGACTCGACGAGGAGCTGGACCTCCATTGGGAGGAGAATCCCCCGGGTGATCGCTCCGACGACGTGAGATACGCCGTCGAGGCCTGCCCCAGCGAAGCGATCTCCGTCGACGAGGTATAAAATTGTGACGAGAGCATCAGTATCTGATGATGTAGGGAAACAATAGGAGAGGCTTGCGACGCGTCCATGACGAATGGTGATCAGACATCCTTCCTGCACGTAACCACCGATGTCGGTGGGACCTTCACCGACGTCGTCGTCGCCGACGGCGCCGGGCAGATGACGATCGGAAAGTCGCCGACCCGGGTCAATGCCGGGGAAGGAGTCCTCGCGGCGCTCGGAAATGCCGCCGACCAGCTCGGACAGACGGTCGAGGACCTGCTTGGGCGCACCCAGCTGTTCACCTACTCGACCACCCGCTCCACCAACGCGATCCTCGAGCGCACCACCGCCAAGACCGCCCTCCTCACGACCGAGGGCTTCCCGGACATCCTCGTCCTGCGAGAAGGCGGTCGCGAGGACGCTTTCGATTCGGCGACGCCCTACCCCGAGCCGTTCATCCCCCGCGAGCTGACCCGGGAGATCCCCGAGCGGATCAACTCCGAGGGGGAAGTGGTCCGCGCCATGGATGAGGACGCGCTGGTGGCGACGCTGCGGCAGCTCGCCAAGCTCGAAGTCGAAGCCGTCGCGGTCTGCTTCCTCTGGTCGGTCATGAACGACGTCCACGAGCTGCGCGCCGGTGAGCTGATCGAGGAGGTCATGCCGGGGGTCGCCTGGACCCTCTCCCACCGCCTGAATCCGGTGGCGCGCGAGTATCGCCGCGCGTCGGCGACGGCGATCGATGCCTCGCTCAAGCCGCTGATGGGCCAGCACTTCAAGGAGGTCGAGGATCGGCTGCGTGGCGCCGGCCTCAGCGGCGAGTTCATGGTGGCGACGTCGCGCGGCGGCGTCCTGCATGCCGCCGAGGTGAGCGAGCGGCCGATCGACACGGTCAAGTCGGGCCCTTCGATGGCTCCGGTCGCGGGCATCACCTTCGCAGGCGCCGAGGGGATCGATCGCGACCTGATCGTCTGCGACACCGGCGGCACCAGCTTCGACGTCTCGCTGATCCGCGACGCCCGCGTGAGCTTCACCCGGGAGACGTGGCTCGGACGTCCCTTCACCGGCCACCTGACCGGGACGACGTCGGTCGACATCCGCTCGATCGGCGCGGGGGGCGGCTCCATCGCCTGGATCGACCCGGGCGGCCTGCTCCGTGTGGGACCGCAGAGTGCGGGCGCCGAGCCGGGACCTGCCTGCTACCAGCGGGGCGGGACCAAGCCGACGATCACCGACGCGGCCGTCGCCCTCGGATGGATCGATCCCGACACCTTCCTCGGTGGCCGGATGCAGCTGGACGCCGAGGCCGCCCGAACCGCGATCCGGACGCTCTCCGACGATCTCGGCCGGCCGGTGGAGTCGACGGCGGAAGCGATCCTCAGCGTCGGCAACGAGCACATGGTGCGGGCCATCCACGACATCACCGTCAAGGAGGGTGTCGACCCGCGGGAGTCGATCGTCGTCGCCGGCGGCGGTGCCGCGGGGCTGAATGTGGTCTCCATCGTGCGGGAGCTTGGTGGTTCGGATGCCCTCGTCCCCCGCGCGGGAGGGGCATTGAGCGCCGTCGGCGCCCAGTTCAGCGACGTCGTCCGCGAATTCGCGGTCAGCTCCTTCCTCGACACCGGCCACTTCGACATCGACACCGCCAACGCGGCGCTCGAGCGCCTCGACGCCGCCGCCGCCGAGTTCGGTGCGGGTCTGCGGTCGCGCGGCATCGAGTCGTACGAGATCGAGCGTTTCGTCGACGCTCGTTACAAGCATCAGGTCTGGGATCTCGAAATGCAGCTTCCCTTCGAGCGCTTCAAGGGCGAGGAGGAGATCGAGGCATTGCGGGAGACCTTCGACGCCACGCATCTGAGGGTCTTCGCCGTCACCGAGCCCGACGCGCGTATCGAGTGCCTCACCTGGAAGGCGCGGGTCAGCGCCTCGGTCGGCAACTCGGACGGCGTCGGCGGCTCGGCGTCGACCAACGGCGCGAAGGGGATGCCGACGCCGCGCATGCGCAAGACCTACATGAACGCCGCATTCAGGGACACCGCCGTCTATGACGGCTCCCAACTCCCGCCGGGAGCGAAGATCGAAGGACCGGCGATCATCGAGGAGCCGACCAGCACCCTGGTCGTCCCGCTCGGCGCGAAGGCGACGTTGACCAACGGCAACAGCTACTACCTGGAGGTCTGAGCATGTCCACCCTGGAGACTCCGGCGCAGGCCGAGGGCGAACGTCTCGACGGCGTCCTGATGGCGATCATCGCCAACCGGTTCAACGCTGTCGTCCGCGAGATGACGAGCACCTTGCTGCGCGCGGGGCGCTCGGCGGTGCTCACCATCGCGCGTGATTTCTCCTGCTCGATCGTGACCTCCGAGGACGAGCTGCTGGCCGCCACCGAGGGGATCCCGGTCCACGTGTTCGGTGCGCACCTGCAGTCCGCGCAGCTGAACCGGGTCTATGCCGGCGACATCCACGACGGGGACGCCTTCCTCGACAACGACCCTTACACCGGGAACACGCATCACGCGGACCACACCATCCTCGTGCCCGTCTTCCATGAGGGTGAGCACGTGTTCACGGCGGTGGCCAAGGCGCACATGGCCGATCTCGGCAACAGCCAGCCGACCCAGTACATGCCGTTCGCGAAAGACATCTACGAAGAGGGTGCGCTGAACTTCCCCTGCATCCGGATCCAGCAGGAACGGCAGGACGTGGCCGAGATCATCCGCATGTGTCGGCGCCGGATCCGCGTGCCGGATCAATGGTACGGCGACTACCTCGCCACGCTCGGCGCGGCCCGGACCGGCGAGAGGCGGATCAAGGAGATCCTCGACAAGTACGGAGTCCCGTTGATCAGGCAGTTCGTCGGCGAGTGGTTCGACTACTCGGAGAGGATGGCCGCCGACTCGATCAAGACCGTCCCGGCGGGCGAGTACGTCCGTCACGGGCAGCATGACCGCTTCGGTCCCTATGACCCGATCAAGATCAAGTCCGTGATCAAGGTCGACCCGAAGGCCGAGCGCATCGAGGTCGACCTCACCGAGAACCCCGACTGCGTCGAAGCGGGCCTGAACCTGTCGGAGGCGACCACCACCGCCTGCGCGCTGACCGGTGTACTCCACAACCTGGATCCGGCGATCCCGAAGAATTCGGGAGCCTTCCGGAGGATCAAGGTGAAACTGCGCGAGAACTGTGTGACCGGGATCCCGCAGCACCCGCGGTCCTGTTCGGTGGCGACCACCAACGTCGCCGACCGCCTGGTGAACATCACCGGCGCGGCCTTCGAGCAGGCCGGTGAGGAGTGGGGGATCGCCGAGGGTGGGCTCGGCATGAACATCGGCTACGGGGTCATCTCGGGCGTCGACTTCCGTACCGACGAGCCCTACGTCAACCAGCTCTGTATCGGCAACAACGGGGGCCCGGCCACCTTCGAGAACGACGGCTGGCTCACCTACACGCTGCCGGTGGTCTCCGGCCACATGTACCGCGATTCGGTCGAGATCGACGAGCAGAAGTATCCGGTGGAATTCCACAGCACGAAGCTCGTGGTCGACTCGGGCGGCGCCGGCAGGACGCGCGGCGGGGCGGGGATCGAGATCATCGTCGGTGCCCGCGGCAAGCCGATGCGGATCATCTGGTCGGGCGACTGCCACGAAACCCGGCCCAAAGGCGTACACGACGGCCTCGAAGGCGGCGGGCCCAGGACCGCCATCCGCGAGGCCGACGGGACCGAGCGCGAGCTCGAGCCGCTCGGCGAGCACGTGGTCGAGCCGGGGACGTTCATCATCGGCCGCGAATGCGGCGGCGGCGGTTTCGGCGACCCGGTCGACCGTGAGCCGGAGCGCGTCCTCGCCGACGTCCGTGAAAAGTGGATCTCCCCCGAGGCCGCCCGCGAGATCTACCGCGTCGCCCTCGCATACGACGAGGAGTCGGGGAGGACGGTCCTCGACGAGGAGGGCACCCGGCAACTGAGAGCCGAGGAGTAGGCGGCCAACCTATCGCGATAGCCAAGCGTCCAATTGCGGATCCGCCTTCCGGGGCACTTGCAGAAGCCGCCGTCCTCGACGAAGAGTCCGTGGTGGTCGATGACCGCGGCAAGGTGTTCGACGAGGCACCACTGCTGCTCGCCTACGGGCGGGCGGCAGTCGCGTATGACCTCGAGGACGCCCGGTTCCTCTTCGACCATCCGCGGCTCGGGTTTCTCCGGGTCCGGGTCGCCCGTCCGGCCGACTCGCCGACGGTCCGTGAGGTCAGTGTCCACGCTCCAGGGTCGCTGTTCGAGCTGACAAACCGCGAGATCCAGGTCCTCACCTTGATCGCCGGCGGGCTCGGCAACCGCGAGATCGGCGAAGCGCTCGGGGCAAAACCGAAGACCGTCGACACGCACGTCGCCCGGCTCTTGGAGAAGCTGGATCAGAGCTCCCGCGGCGGGGCCGCCGCAGTGGCCGTCGACCGCGGGCTCGTCTGCCTCCCGCTGCCGTCCAACTCGGCGACCTCACTCCTCGGGCTGACCGTCGGCCTGCTCCACCGCGCAGTCTCGACGAAGGCGTCCACGCCGGCCCTCGTCACGCAACGTGCCGAGCAGTTTCGACGTCCCGTCCGACGCCGGCCGCTGCTGATCGGCCGCATCCTGCCCACCGACGCCAACCTCGACGACACAGACGACATGCGGCGCGGGGGGGACCTGGCGATCGCCGAGATCAATGCTCGAGGCGGGATCCGGGGACGGTTGCTCGAAGACGTCCCGGTACAGGCCGACATCTGGTCGCACGCGTCGATGATGGCGGCGGTCGATGAGCTTGGCGAGCAGGGGGTCGACGCGCTGGTATTCGGCTACTCGATGGATCGCTCGCAGATCCCGTCGCTGCTCGGACGGGCCGCATCGTTCGGCTTCCCCGTGTTGCATTCCTGCACCTCCTCGAAGGCGCTCGAGGTCGTACTCGACAACCCCTCCGAGGCCGGTTCGATCTTTCAGCTCTGCGGCGTCGACAGGCTCTATGGGGATCGCTTCGTCAGTTTCGTCTCCGGCCTCAGGGACAGTGGCCAGTGGACTCCCGGCGGCCGTCGCATCGCCGTCCTCGACGGCTACACCGGGATGTCGGTGTTCTCCGACGAGGCGGCGAATGCCGCGCAGGATCGGGGTTGGGATGTTTCCAGGCTCCCTCCTTCGGTCCTCGAGATCGGCGGGCCCGAGATCGCCACCGAACTCGATACCCACGCGCCCGATGCGCTCCTCCTGTCGACTTTCCTGGACGAGAGCCTTCTGCTGCGGGTCCTCGAACACGTCCGGGGGTGGGTGCCTCGCCCGCTCGTCTACGCCCTGTACACCCCATCCCTCTCCGGATTCATCGAGCGCGCCGGGCCTCTGGCCGATGGGCTGGTCTGGTCCTCGCTGATCGGCCGCTACCACGACCGGATCGGCGGCGCGTTCTCCACCTCCTTCAAACGGGCCTATGGACGTACTCCAGGTATGTCACAGGCAGGAATCCAGTATGACGCGGTCGGTCTGCTCAGCCGAGCGTGGAGCCAGGTTTCGCACCCCCGCGATTTCGCCGCCGTCTGTGGGCGGCTGCGCGAGGGCGTCCACCGAGGAGTGGACGGCGTCTACTGGTTCGGCAGCCCGGGGCAAGGCGTACTCAGCTACCCCGACGAGACTCCGGATCCGTCGATCTCCCAAGCGCACCTCATCTTCCAGATCCAGGATGCCCAACATTGGGTCATCGCGCCGTCGCCTTTCGCCGAGGCTCCCTTCCGGTCACCGTCGAGCGCATCCGGCCGCATGCCTCCGCCGCGCCCGGAGTAGGTAATTCCACCGATAGATCGACCGCACCGCGATCTCTAGGGTGCCCGAAATCGGTTGTCGTCAGCCTCGGCGACGACGTAAGCGGCGCGGCACCGCGCCCAGGGATCAGGAGGAGTATCGGTGGAAATCCGTCGTCTCAACAACAGTCGTTGGGGGCTCATGGCATTCATGGCAGTCCTGGCGTGTAGCTCGGCTATCGCGCTGACGGCCTGCGGAGGCGGTTCGAGCACCGGCTCCGGTACGTCCTCCGAAGGAGCGTCCGGCGAGACGACTTCCGGATCGTCCGGCGGTGCCGGCGGCTCGGGCTCGACCGAAGGCCTGAAGGTCGGGATGTTCATGGCGACGCCGACCAACAATTACGTCGTCTCGTTGGAAGACGCCGCGAAAGCGAAGGCGGCCGAATACGGCATGGACCTGACGATCATCGGCTCCAACTTCGACGTCCAAGAACAGGTAAATCAGATGCAGCTGGCTCAGCAGCGCGACCAGTTCGAATATTGGATCGTGGCCGCGATCTCCGGTGACCAGGAGTGCGGTGCCGTCAAAGCGGCGATTGCCGCCGGGATTCCGGTCTACATCTTGACCGGCGAAATCTGTGGCACCGACGGGTCCGACTACGGTGCGCTCGGATTCGCCGGCGTGCAGACGCCGGAAGCCTACGAAGAGTGGGCTGAATACATCCTCGGAGAAAACGAACCCCAGGAATTCGCAGTCGTCACCGGACCGGCGGAAAACGACAACACCCGCTACGCCGAAGAAGCCTTCGCGAAGGCGGAAGAAAAACACCCCGGGTTCGACAACGCCGGGATCCAGAACACCGACTACACCACCGGCAAGGCGTTCCAGGTGACCCAGGACATCCTGCAGTCCCATCCCAACCTCGGGTTCATCGCCTCGAACTACGCGGGCATGACCGCCGGCGTGATCCAGGCGGTCAAGGCGGCGGGCAAGATCGGCAAGGTCAAGATCTACGACCTGCTTGGTGACAAGACCATCACCAAAGCGATCGAAAAGGGGGAAGTGGCGGCCACGCTGCCGGGCCTTCCCGCCTCCGAGGCAGAACACGCGATCGAAAGCGTCGCCAAAGCTGCCGAAGGCGAAAAGGTCGAACCGAGTTACAACCCGCTGGTCGAGTTGAAGATCAAGGGCGGTCCGTTCGTCACCAAGGCGAACGTCGCGGAATTCGAACCGCAGTACTGAGTTCATGGTGCCCGAGGCCACAGTTGCCGATCGCGAGACCGCGGTGCGTTGCACCGCGGTCTCGCGATCTTTCGGCCACACCAAGGCCGTGGTCGATGTCGACCTGAGCGTCCGGCGGGGTGAGATCCACGCGCTGGTCGGAGCCAACGGCGCCGGCAAGTCGACCCTGCTTGGCATGCTCAGCGGCCGGATCGCACCAAGCGACGGTGACCTCCAGATCTTCGGTCGCAAGCTCCAGGGCGGAAGACCGCGGGAATCGCGGGCCGCATCGATCGCGATCGTCTATCAGGAGCTGACCATCGTGCCGCTGCTTTCGGCCGCCGCCAACGTCTTCCTCGGCGAGGAGCTCGGGCACGGCGGTGCGATCGAGGAGCGGCGGATGCAGCGGCGCTTCGCGGAGCTGTGCCGCGAATTCGAAGTGGAGATCGACGGCACAACGGTCGCCGGCGAGCTGACCGTGGCGACCCAGCAGCTGCTCGAGATCATGCGGGCGGTCCAGCGTCAAACCAAGCTGCTGCTCCTCGACGAGCCGACGGCATCGCTCTCCCATCGCGAGCGCGACTTCCTGCTCGGCCTGATGCGACGCCTGCGTGACGACGGGGTGACCATCATCTTCGTCAGCCACAACCTTGACGAGGTCATCGCCGTCAGCGACACGGTCACCGTGATGCGCAACGCGCGGAAGATCGAGACGGCCCCCGTGGGTCGGTGGACCAAATCCGACCTCGTCGAAGCGATGACGGGCGAGGCGCCTGCCAGGGTGTCGCGGGAGCGGCGGGCGCCGCGAGGTGAGGTGGTCCTCGAGGCTTCGGACGTGAGCCTTCCCGGTGCGCTGGTCGACATCTCGCTCGATGTCCGGGCGGGCGAGGTATTGGGTCTGGCCGGCCTGGTCGGCTCGGGTCGCACCAGCCTGCTGCGCTCCTTGGCCGGACTGGAGCCCGCCTCGTCCGGCACCTTGAAGATCCGCGGGAAGGATCGACCGTGGCCGCGCTCTCCGCGCCAGGCATTGCGCAAGCTCGACATCGCGCTGTTGCCGGAGGACCGCAAGGGCCAGGGTCTCGTTCTCGGGATGAGCGTGCCCGACAACGTCACGATGACCGACCTCGGCACTGTCTCCCGCGGCGGGCTCGTCAACGATCGCGCGCAGTTGGCGAAGGCGCGAGCGTTGATGGAGCCGTTTCGCCTCAACCGCAAGGTCGACCGCTATCCCGTGAGCGAGCTTTCGGGTGGCGGCCAACAGAAGGTGGTCCTGGCGAAATACCTGAACCAGAACCCGAGCGTGATGCTGGTCGACGAGCCGACCCGCGGTATCGACGTCGCCGCGAAGGTCGAGGTTCTGAATGCCGTGCGTGAGTTCGCGCAGCGCGGCAAGGCCGTGATCCTCACCAGCTCGGAGATCGAGGAGGTGCTCGACGTGAGCGACCGCATCTTGGTGATCGTCGCCGGTCGCGTCGGCGGTGAATTCGAGATGGATTCGGAATCTCCCGGCGTGCGTGACGTCCTCGACCTTGCCTTCGAGTTGGACGACCCGACAGCACCCGTAACCAGCAGATCCGCGGAGGAATCATGACCAACGGAACTTCAACCGAGACCATTCCGGTAGGCCCGACTCCCGCCGCCGACGAGCGGCGTCTCGACGCCGTCCGGGTGGCCCAGAACTACGGGATCTACGCGGTCCTCGTGGTGATCGTGATCGTCGCGACCATCGTCTATTCCGGATTTCTCTCTCCGGACAACATCAAGCTCGTCCTCAGCCAGAACGCTCCGCTCGGGATCGTCGCCGTCGGCATGACGCTGGTCATCATCGGCGGCGGCTTCGACCTCTCCGTCGGAGCCATCTTCGCGGTGTCAGGTACCGCCGCGGCAATGATCGCCACCCACCACGGCGCGGCGGAGGGGTTCGTCGTCGGCGTCGCGCTGGGGCTGGTGTGCGGACTGATCAACGCCATCGTGATCACCCGGTTCCGCGTAAACCCCTTCGTCGCCACCCTGGGGTCGTCCTCGCTGTTCTCCGGTGTGATCATGCTGATCTCGAACAGCAACCCGTTCTTCGTCGAAAAGACCAGCTTCACCTGGCTCGGCCAGACCAAGCTGCTCGGCGTCCAGCTGCCGACGATCCTGTTGGGGATCGTCTTCCTGCTCGGCTGGCTCGTCCTCAATCGCAGCGTCTATGGCCGGCGGGTGCTGGCCGTGGGCGGCAACCCCGAGGCGAGCCGCCTGGCCGGTGTACGCACGGACCTCGTCCAGGGTGGTACCTACGTGATCAGCGGCCTGTTGGCGGCCTTCGCCGGCGCGATCAGCGCCTCCCAGCTGTCGGTCGGACAGGGCACCGCGGGCGGGACGATGGCGCTCCAGTCGATCGCCGTGGTGGTGATCGGCGGAACCTCGTTGCTGGGAGGGGAAGGGAGCATGACCCGGACGGCGGTCGGCCTCCTGATCCTGGCGACGCTGGACAACATCTTCTTCAGTCTCGCGGTCGACACCAACTGGCAGCTGATCAGTCAGGGGATCATCGTCATCGGTGCCGTCGCCCTCGATCAGCTCTTCCGTCGGATGAGGACGAAATGACCGCCGCGAGAGGGGGCACCGGGCGCTTCGAAGGGCGCGTCGCCTTGGTCACGGGCGCCGCCGCCGGGCAGGGCGCCGCGACCGCGAGGCGCCTGATCGCCGAGGGCGCGGATGTGATCCTCGGCGACATCGAGGAGGGCCGGCAGGTCCGGCGTCGGACCGATGCCGAGGCCACGGTCGTCTTCGACGTCTGCGAGGAGGACGGATGGCAGCGGTTCGTCGCCGCGGCTTTGGATCGTCACGGACGGATCGACGTCTTGATCAACAATGCCGGAGCCTACGAGCCGCGTCCGCTGGAGGAGACCGGCACCGAGCTGGCGATGCGGCTCTTCCGCACCAATCAGCTCGGACCGATGCTCGGGATGGCAGCCGTGGCACCGGTGATGCGCCGGACCGGGGGAGGCTCCATCGTCAACATCTCCTCGACCGCGGGCCTGTTGGGAGCGGCCGGCATCGCTGCCTACTCTGCGACCAAGTGGGCCCTGCGCGGTCTGTCCAAGGTCGCCGCGGCGGAGCTGGCCGACGATGGCATCCGGGTCAACTGCGTCCTGCCCGGATTGATAGATACCGCGATGGCCGGGCTGAACCGGCCCGCCTTCAACCGCGCGCAGATCGCGCGGACGCCGCTGCGGCGGATCGGCGCGGCAGAGGAGGTCGTCGCCGCGACCTGCTTCCTCGCCTCGGACGAAAGCAGCTACGTCACCGGCGCCGAGCTGGTCGTCGACGGAGGAGCCACCGTTGGCTGAGCGCGAGGAGCGGATCGGCCGCCTGCACCGGCAGGTCGCGATCGTGACCGGCGGTGCGAGCGGCATCGGCCGGGCGATCGTCGAGCGTTTCGCCGAAGAGGGCGCCATCGTCTACTGCCTCGACCTGGAGGTGGCGGTCCACGAACCGCCCCCGCGGGTCCGCGTGCGGCAGGCCGACGTGTCGCGCGCGTCTGATTGGACCGCGGTCGTCGAGGAGGCCATGGACGACTACGGCCGTGTCGACGTCCTGGTCAACAACGCGGGCATCGGCACGTGGGAGACGGCGACGGAGCTCTCCGAAGAAACCTGGCAGCGGGTGATCGACGTCCACCAGAAAGGTTCGTGGCTCGGCTTGCGGGAGGTGTTGCCGAAGATGGTCGCGCAGGGCGGCGGATCGGTCATCAACATGTCCTCGATCTGCGGGCTCGTCGCCCGTCCCGAGGCGTTCGCCTATCACGCCGCCAAGGGCGCCCTCACCTCGATGACCCGCAACGCCGCGGTCACCTATGCGCCCTCGGCGGTGCGGGTCAACGCGATCGCCCCCGGCTTCATCGTCACTCCACTGACCAACGTTCAGGACGCGGCGATCAACGACGAGTTCATCGCCCGCACCCCGCTCGGACATGCCGGCAGTCCGCTTGACATCGCCAACGGCGCGCTCTACCTCGCCTCTCACGAGTCACGTTTCGTGACCGGGATAACCCTCGCCATCGACGGCGGATATCTCGCCCAGTAGAAGCGGAACCGGAGAAGGAGCCATGGCAGAGAGCAAGTTGGGTTTTCCCAGTTACCGGATCGCGTCGGTCGACTCGCGCGAGCGCGGGCGGATGATGGGCGAGGAGGCGAAGCAGCGGATCGATGAGTCGCTCGCCGCCTACGAAGAGACGTTCGGGCACTACACCGGACTGCCGTGGAGCGCGATCAGTCGTATCGGCCTCGAGTTCGCCGTTCCGATCGAGCGCTACGACCGGGAGATCCTGGAGGAGATCGAGGGGCTAGCGGAGGGGTCCGGTCGCGGTAGCGGCGACCTCCTCGCGCTCAACGCCCGCAGCGAGATCATGTTCGGCCTCAAGGTGAAGACGCCACCGGAGTGCACCGCGTTTTTCGCCGGGCCGTCCGCGACCGCCGACGGCCATGTGCTCCTCGGCCAGAACTGGGATTGGCGACCGCGGGCGATCGACAGCACCGCTCTGTTCGAGATCGATCAGGGTCCCGGGCGGCCGGCGTTCGTGATGCTTCCCGAGGCAGGTCTGGTCGGCAAGACCGGCTTCAACGAGTGCGGCGTCGGCGTCACCCTGAACGCGCTGGTCTCCGATCGGGACCTCGGCGAGCGCGGCGTGCCGATCCATGTCGTGCTCCGCGGGATCCTCAACGCGACCACCCTCGAGGAGGCTTACGCGGCGATCGTCCGAGCGCGTCGCGGCGCCTCGGCGAACTACACCATCGCGAGCAGAGCCGGCTACGGCCTGGCGGTCGAGGCGGGCCCGGGAGGGATCGAGGCGGTCGAGGCGATGAGGCCCCAAGACGACCTGCTCGCCCACGCGAATCACTTCGTCTGCGAGTCGAGGCCGAACGATGTCGGCCTCGCGAACTGGCCAGATTCCGTCGACCGCTTCGAGCGCCTGCAAGGCCTGCTCGCCGGCTCCCGCGGTGATCTCACGGTGGAGAAGGCGGAGGAGATGCTGGCCGACGAGGCCGGCTATCCGGATGCGATCAGCCGGGTCCCGAATGCCGAGGTCCACCCGGTCGAACAGGCGGCGACCGTCTTCTCGATCGTCATGGACCTGACCGCCGGGATCGCCGAGGTTGCCGGTGGACCGCCGAGTACGTCTTCCTACGCCCGGATCGCCCCCTCTTTCGCACGATGAAATCGACCAGGGAGCCGCTAATGGACCAAGCAGACAAGCTCAGTGTGTGCCTCACCTTCGACTTCGACGGGATGTGCTCCTGGGGTGAGGTGATGAACCAGTACTCGCCGACACCGATGTCGCGCGGTGAGTTCGCCGCCCGTGTCGCCGTGCCGCGACTCCTCAAGCTGCTCGCGCGGGAGCAGGTGAAGGCGGCGTTCTTCATCCCTGGCCATACGGTCGACACCTTTCCCGAGCTCTGCGGCCAGATCCTCGATGAGGGCCATGAGATCGGACATCACGGCTACTTCCATGAGGGTCCCGTGAATCTTGATGAAGCGGCGGAGCGCCAGATGCTCGAGGCCGGCCTGGCGGCGATGGAGCGGCGGTTGGACGGCTATGTGCCGGTCGGGTACCGCTCGCCTGCCTTCGACCTTTCGAACAACACGACCAAGCTGTTGATCGAGTACGGGTTCAGGTACGACACGAGCATGATGGCCCAGGACTTCGAGCCTTACTGGTGCAGGACCGGCGACAGCATGCCGCGCGACCGCGCCTACGAATTCGGCCCTGAGATCGAGCTGGTCGAGGTGCCGGTTTCATGGTCGCTCGACGATTTCATCCAGCTTGAGTTCGTCACCTCGCCAGGCGTCTTCCTCCCCGGCGCGCACAACCCGAGGGATCTGGAGACGCGCTGGCTCGACGATCTGGACTTCGCTGCCGAGGAAGTTCCGGGTGGCGTCTACACGATGACCTTCCACCCCGAGGTGATCGGCCGTGGAGCGCGGATTCGCGTGGTCGAGAACATGATCCGCCGCGCCCGCGAGCGTGGGGCGGAGATCACCACGCCGGCCGTCGTCGCCGAGCGATGGGCGAAGACTGCGCCGGCGCGCCAGAAAGCGCGCGTCGGCGCCTGATGGACGGGTCGCGGCCGCTCAGGAGGCGGTGATGCCACCGTCGATCGCCAGCGATATGCCGGTCATGAAATCCGAGGCGCTCGAGGCGAGGAAGATCGCGGCGCCGACGAGGTCCTGGGGCTCTCCCCAGCGGCCCGCCGGCGTCCGCTCCAAGATCGCGCGGTTCGTGGACTCATCCGCCCGGTAGGGCTCCGTCATCTCGGTCGTGATGAAGCCGGGGCAAAGGGCGTTCACCTGCACACCTTGCTGGGCCCACTCCACGGCGAGCCCTCGGGTCAGACCGATCATGCCGGTTTTCGAGCTGATGTAGGCCACGTTGTCCGGTCCGGAGATGAGTCCGTAGAGCGACGCCACGTTGATGACCTTCCCGCCCCCGTCAGCCTTCAACGCACCTGCCGCTTCTCGACACATCAGGAAGCAGGCGGTCAGATTCAGGTCGAGCACATCGCTCCATTGCTCCGTCGAGGTCTCCTCGATCGGAGCCTCGAAATCATTTCCCGCGTTGTTGATCAGGATGTCGATCCCGCCCATGTGCTCGGCGGCCTTGGCGACCGTGGAGCGGACTTCATCCTCGTTGCTGAGGTCAGCCGCTCGGCAGGCGGCCGCGCCGCCTCTGCCCGAGATATCGGCGACGAGCTGGTCCAGCTTCTCCGCCGAGCGGGCGACACAGAAGACGTTTGCTCCACATTCCGAGAGAGCGTGAGCGAACTCGTGTCCGATCCCCCTGCTGGCGCCGGTGATCAGAACGCGTCGCCCTCGTAGGGCGAAACGCTCCATCGGCCCCGGGAGATTCTTGTCCGTTTGCACGTTCCGCATCCTAGGTGGCGTAAGGGTTGTAGCCCTCGTGCTGGCGCCGCGGGAATCCCTCCGGCTGCACCGGTGCGTGGTTGAAGCCAGGCATCACCATGTGGCCGGCGTCGACGTCGAGCGAGGTGCCGTGGATGTAGCGGCCCTCGTCGGAGGCGAGGAAGACGGCTGCTTCGGAGATCGCCTCGGGGGGCAGCAACGCGGTGCCCTTGAGGATCGACCAGTGGCGGGCGGCGGCGAGAGCGTCGTCCTTGTCGGCGCCCTTGAATCCCGCCGCCCACTCGCGATTCATCGGGTTGTCGAGCAGCGGCGTATCGATCACCCCGGGGCAGATGCAGTTGACGCGGATGTTGTGCGGCCCGAGCTCGATCGCGAAGCACTTCATCAGCCCCATCACGGCATGCTTGGACGCCGTGTAGTGACAGTATTCGGGGAGGCCCTCATGGCAGTTCATCGAGCCGGTGAGGATGAGTGAGCCGCTTTCGCGCTCGATCATGCTGGGCGCGGTCGACTTGGCCGTCTTCCAGACCCCGGTCTGGTTGATGGCGATCATGTCGTCCCACTGCTCCTCGGTCATCTCCCAGAATTTGGCCACCCCCTGGATCCCGGCATTGGCGAAGACGATGTCGATCTTGCCGAACTCCTCGAGCGCCTGGGCGGTGACGGCGTCGAGTTGGTCTTGCTCGCGGACGTCCGCGACCGCAGCGATGCAGCGGCGTCCGAGCCCACGAACATCGGCCGCGACCGCGTCGAGATCCTCGCGGTCGGCGAGCGGGTAACGGACGGTGCCGAGGTCGGCGCAGAGGTCGATGATCACGATGTCGGCGCCCTCGCGAGCGAACGTCCGAGCGTGCGCCGCCCCCTGTCCACGGGCGCCGCCCGTGATGTATGCCACCTTGCCGTCGAGCCGTCCCATCGATCCTCCGATCCTCGCTTGGTTTGAAGCGTCGTGCTCCGCTTCGTGGGCGGAGCCCCGGGGCCGATGCTAGGCGTGGTCGGTGGCACCGAATGTGTCATTCGGGGACGCCCGGCGCGGTGGCCGGCCCCGAGCGCGGTTTCAGAATGAAACAGTCGGATGCGATGTCGTTCCCTACGGTGCGAACGGTCGTGATCATCGACCGCGTGCCCGCCCGGGCAGGCAAAAGGAGGCCGTATGTCTGAAGCATCCGATCGCTCGGAGATCGAGCGCGTCCTGAACCTCTACATCGAAGGGGTGAAGGACGGCGACGCCGCCAAGCTCGGGGAGGCGTTCCACCCCGACGCGCTGATGTTCGGGGCGATGGGGGGGAAGCGCCTGGACAAGCCGATCGCCGATTGGATCGCGGCGAGCGACGGGGCTCCCGCCGACACCGACGGCACCTACACGGCGAAGATCACCTCGGTGGAGGCGGTCGAGGACACCGCCATCGCGACGGTCGCGGAGGACGGCTTCAAAGGGATCTACTCGTTCCTCGACTTCTTCGCCCTCGCCCGTGTCGACGGCGACTGGAAGATCGTCAACAAGACGTTCGCCCACACCGGCGGGGATCTGCCTTCCTGAGGAGCCGCCGATGTTCGTCTCCCAGATGCTGGCCGGCGCTGTCGCGCGTTGGCCCGATCGGGTCGCGATCGTCGACGAGGCCGGCGAGCTCACCTTCGCCGAGCTCGCCGGGCGGGTCGGCAGGCTCGTCAACGCCTTGCGGGGGCTGTCGCTCGAACCGGGCGACCGCATCATCGATCTGCAGAAGAACTGGCACACCTACATCGAGACCGATCTCGCCTGCGCGATCGCGGGCGTCGTCCGCGTTCCTGTGAACCCCCGGCTCACTGCCGCCGATTGGCGGTACATCGCCGCGGACGCCGGCGCGAGGGCGATCTTCTACGGGCCGGAGTTCGCCGAGGCGGCGGAGATCCTGATCGGCGAGGTGGAGAGCCTCGAGGTGGCCGTCGGCACGTCCGGTGCCGGATCAGGTGAGGATTTCGAGGAGCTCTTGGCGCGAGCTTCGCCATCGCCGGCCACGCGCCTCGAGCAGCCCGCCGAAATCCTCGCGCTGCACTATTCGTCCGGCACGACCGGTCGGCCGAAGGGCTGCGTGCGGACCGCCGCCAACCGGTTCGTGGGCACCGCCGACATGATCGCGTCGGTCTGCGAAGGATCGGTGGGCAGCGACGAGGTGTTCCTCCACGCCGGCCCGCTCACCCATGCGTCGGGGCTCTTCATGCTGCCTTACCTCGCGTCCGGTGCCACCCAGGTGCTCCTCTCCTCGTTCGACGAGGAGCGAGTGATCGCCGAGATCGAACGTCACCGGGTCACCGCGACGGTGCTGGTGCCGACGATGTTGGAGCGGGTGCTCGCCGCACTTCCTTCCGGCCGGGCGCCAGACGAGCAGGTCCCGAGCCTGCGACGCATCGCCTACGCGGGCGCGCCGATGGCCCCGGCGCGCATCACCAACGCGCTCCAGCTGATCGGGCCACGGCTGGTCCAGTTCTATGGCATGGTCGAGGCGATCCCGCCGCTGACCGTCCTTTCGCGTGCCGACCACGTGCACGCCGATCGCCTGACCGCTGCCGGTCGGCCGGTGCTGGGGGCGGCGATCCGGATCGTCGACGACGATTTCCAGCCAGTTCCCGACGGCGAGTCCGGCGAGCTTCTGGTCGGCGGCAGCCACGTGATGGCCGGCTACTGGGAAGACGACGACTCGACCGGCAAGACGCTCCGGGACGGGTGGCTGCGGACCGGCGACCTGGCACGGGTCGACGCGGACGGCCTGATCCACCTCGGCGACCGTATGGCGGACATGATCATCAGCGGCGGCTACAACGTGATGCCGCGCGAGATCGAGGAGGTGATCGATCGCGACCCCGACGTCGCCGAGGTGGCAGTGGTCGGAGTGCCCGACGTCGAGTGGGGCGAAGTCGTCACCGCCGTCATCGTCCCGGCTCCAGGCGCCTCACCTTCCGGCGACGCCATCTCCGCCGCCTGTGCCGCCGCGCTTTCGGGCTTCAAGAAGCCGCGGGCGATCCACTTCGCCGCCGAGCTGCCGAAGGGCTCGACCGGGAAGATCATGCGCCGTCGCGTGCGTGAGAACCTGGAAGCGGGTGCCGGGTGAGCGATTGGCAGACGCGCTCGGGCTTCGAGCTGGAGCGAACCTTCACCCCCGAGAGCGTCGCTTCCCGGGGAATCGAGGACCTGGCGGAGTGGGTCGGTGTCCCGGGCGAGCCGCCGTTCACCCGGGGCATCGACCGCGAGGGGTACCGCCGCCAGCCGTGGATCATCGGCCAGTACGCCGGGTTCGGCACCGCCGACGACGCGAACGCCCGCCTCCGCATGTTGTTGGAGCGGGGGCAGACCGGCCTTTCGATCGCGCTCGATCTGCCGACCCAGATGGGCTTCGACTCCGATCACGAGCTCGCCCGCGGCGAGGTGGGCAAGATCGGGGTGGCGATCGACAGCCTCGCCGACATGGAGATGCTGCTCGACGGCATCCCGCTCGAGCGCGTGCGTCAGATCCGTACGACGGCGAACGCGATCGGACCGATCTGGCTGGCGATGATCGTCGTGCTCGGGGAGCAGCGCGGCTTCGATCCCGGTGCCGTGCGGATCCTGATCCAGAACGACGTGCTCAAGGAGTACATCGCCCGCAGCACCTTCATCTATCCCCCCGAGCCCGCGCTTCGGCTGGCGGTGGACACGATCGAGCACTGTGCCCGGCACCTGCCCAGCTGGACGCCGCTGGCGATGAGCGGATACCACATCCGCGAGACCGGATCGACCGCCGTGCAGGAGCTTGCCTTCACCTTCGCCAACGGGATCGCCTATGCCGACGCGGCCGTCGCCCGGGGGCTCAGCATCGACGACTTCGCCCCTCGCCTCTTCACCTTCCTGTCGGCCGGGCACGACCTGCTCGAGGAGGTGGCCAAGTTCCGCGCCGCCCGGCGGGTCTGGTCACGCCTGGTCGAGGAGCGCTATTCGCCCGCCGACCCAGACAGCGGCGCGCTACGGATCTTCGCCTTCTCGGCGGGCTCGAACCTGACCGCGCAGCAGCCGATGAACAACATGGCGCGGGTCACGCTTGCCGCCCTCAGCGCCGTCCTTGGCTCCGCCCAGACCCTGCACACGGCGAGCTTCGACGAGGCTTTCGGCACGCCGACGGTCGAGGCGGCCCGGGCCGCCTTGGGGACCCAGCAGGTGCTGATGGAAGAGACGAATCTGATCGGGACGGCCGATCCGCTCGGTGGCTCGTGGGCGATCGAGTCGTTGACCAGCGACATCGAGGAGGCCGTCGGCCAGCAGCTGCGGGAAATCGAGGAGCAGGGGGGAGCCCTGGCTTGCATCGAGAACGGTTGGTTCCGCGCGCGCCTCGACGACTCCGCCTACGAGGACCAGCTCGCCGTCCAATCTGGCGAGCGCAAGGTCGTCGGGGTGAACGTCCATCGCGATGATTCCGATGCCCTCTCGCCCGCGGTGTTCGCCACCGATCCGAAGACCGAATCCCAGCAGATCGCCCGCCTCGAAGCCGTTCGCGGCCGCCGTGACCAGGGAGATGTCGAGGCGGCGCTCGGCCGTCTTCGCGAGGATGCCGCGACTGGGGCGAACGTCGTTCCGGCCACGATCGAGGCAGTGCGCGCCTATGCGACGGTGGGGGAGATCGCCGACGTTCTGCGCGAGGTCTTCGGCAGCTACGGCAGGGCTTAGTTGATCTAGAGGGCGACCTCGGATAGGCCCGTCGGTGATCCGTAACGGTCCGCCCAGGTCTGCTCCACGACGTTGCGGAAGCGTTGGACCCGGCCTGAGGGTGGATCGGGGTGCCGGGTCAAGATCGCGATCTCGCGGACCAGCGGCGGGTCGGCGTCGACGCCGACCACGTCGGCGGACTCGGCGATCACGCTCTCCGGGAGCAGTCCGTATCCCATCCCGGCTCCGACCAGCTCGAGGATCTGCCAGATGTCGGTAGCCTCGACGGCCGCTTCGGGATAGGCACCGGCGATCGCGAAGAAGCGCTCGGCCATGCGGGGAGTCTCGCGGTCGCGATCGAAGCCGATGAAGTCTCGTCCCAGCAGGTCGGCCGCCCGGGCCGGTTCGTAGGCGGCGCGGTCGGCGGCCGGCAGCGCGACCTGGAACCGGTCATGGCCGAGCATCGTCATGCTTACCCCACGCCGGACCGCGGTCTCGGCGATCACCATGTCGAGTCGGCCGGCGGCGAGAAGATCGGTGAGCCTCTGGGTGTGGTCGGTCACCAGTCGGATCGTCACCGCCGGGTCCGATTCGCGAAATCGCAGGACCGCCTGGCCGACCCGGCGCGCCAAGGACGGCAGCGAACCGATCCGCAGAACGACGCGGCGTCCGAGTCGGAACTCCCGCATCTCGGCTTCGGCGGCCTCGGCGTGGGCGAGCAGCCCTTCGGCCCGCGGGAGGAGCGCGGCGCCTGCCGCGGTCAGCTCGATGCGCTGATGATCGCGGTCGATCAGCTGGACACCGGTCACCCGCTCGAGGGCCTTCAGGTCGTGCGAGACCGCGCCCTGGGTCTTGAACAGGCGATCTGCGGCCGCGGTCAACGTCCCGGCTTCGACGATCGTGACGAAGGTACGGAGCTGGCGCAGCTGGAGACCCGGGACGGCAATCGGATTCATGCTCGGACGTGATCAAAGTAGCGCAATTCGGGGTCATCAACTTTTCTAATCGCCTCCATCGAGTCTGCGGGTTTCCTCGCCCGACGCTGCCCGGCATGGTTCGCGCATGAACGCTTTCGGTTCCGCTCCTGCCGCTCCGCCCAAACTCGCGATCGGCGCCGAGTCTGCCGCGACCCGGCTGGTCGAAGGACTTCACGACGGCGGCGTCTCCGCCGCCTTCGGCCTCGATGACCCGCGCGGCTTCTTCGCCGCTCTGCGGAAGTCCGAGGTCGAGGCGAACATCGTCCACGACGAGCGGGCGGGTGGTTTCATGGCCGACGGCTGTTCGCGCGCGAGCGGCCGACCGGTCGCCTGCTCGGGCATCAGCGGTCCCGGCGCCATCAACCTGGCGCCCCCGCTGCTCGAGGCTTACATGTCGAACATCCCCTTGGTGGCCGTGGTCGGCGAGTTCCTGCCCGCGGAACGGGGTCGGCGTTGCTTTCAGGAAGCGGCCCACGCCTCGTTCCTCGGCGCAGGCCTGACCAAGGAGGTGGTCGAGGTGCGGCATGGCTCGGAGGCCTATGCCGGCGCCCGCCACGCCGCCGAAACCGCCGCATCGGGGCGACCCCGCCCGGTGCTGTTGCTGGTTTCGGACGGCCTCCTCTGGCAAGACGTGGTCGATCCGCCCGAGCGCTCCGTGGCTACTCTCGGAGCGCTCCCGTACTCTGCCTCTCCGGCCGCGGTCCGTGAGGCCTGCGAGACGCTCACTGCCGCCGAGCGCCCCGTGATCCTCGCGGGGGCGGGCGTCCACGCCTCCGGTGCATATTCCGAGCTGCTGCAGGTCGCGCGGCGCTTCGGCGCGCCGGTCGCGACCTCGATGAGTGGCAAGGGCGCGATCGCCGAGGACGACCCGGCCGCGCTCGGTGTCGTCGGCTCCTACACCAGCGGCCATGAAGGGCGAGGCGCATACGCGCTGGACGCCTTGCGCGAGGCGTCTCACGTCCTCGTCGTCGGCTCCGATCTCGATGCCCTTACCGTCGCCGACGGCGCCTGGCCGCGCCCGGAGACCGAGATCATCAGGATCGATATCGACGCCGAGGAGATCAGGAGCTTCCCCGGCCGTCGCCTGCATGGCGACGCCCGCGCCGTCCTCGCCCAGATGCTGGCCGAGGCCCCGGATGAGGCGGAGCCAGATCGGGCCGGGTGGCCGGCCGAGAAGACCTCGGAGCTGGCCGAGCTCGACGCCGAGATCGCCGCCGCGGATCGCAGCCGGGAAGGCGAGGGCGACGTCTGGCCAGGACTGATCATGCAGGAGATCAACGCGCGCATGGGGCTTCGCGACTGGGTCGTCTCCGATGCCTCCTACAGCTCGTCCTGGGTCCTCGATCGGCTCGTCCAGCGACGGTCCGGACGCCAGGTGCTCGCCCCCCGCGGTGTGGGCACGTTGGGCTGGGGGCTGGCGGCAGGAATGGGGGTGCGGCGCGCCGCGCCCGACGGAGACGTGACCGTCGTATCGGGCGATGGGGCCCTGTTCTTCGGCCTGCCCGAGCTGGAGACCGCGGTACGGTGGGGTCTCGATCTCAATCTGATCGTCCTTCGGAACGGTGTCTACGGCTCACAGCGCCAGTCGAACATGTGGGCCCAGCAGCAGGACTACGAGGACCTCGCCTTCGGTCAAGGGGGGCTCGACCACTGTGCGCTGGCCGTGGCGGCCGGCTGGAGCGCCCTCCGGGTCGGTGACGGGACGGATTTCGCCGAGGCCTACGACGAGGCGCGGCACACTGCGGGCCCGACCCTGATGGAGGTCGCCGTCGATGCCGACGCCCGTCCGCCGCTGCTCAAGTTCGATCCGGTGCCATGAGCCCCGACCCCGACGGCCGGGCCCGGCCGACGCCCGACGGGCCGATCTCGATCACCAGAGGATCGGACATCGAGGTCCGCGGCAGGCAGCTTGCAGCCGAGCTGATCGGAAAGGTCGGGTTCACCGAGATGTTCCTGCTCGACCTGGACGGCGAGCTTCCTTCGCCGCAGCGGCGCCGGGTGGTCGACACCGTGCTCGTCACCTTGATGGAGCACGGGACCACGCCCAGCTCGCTTGCCTCCCGGCTGACCCTCGAGGGGGCGCCTGAGAGCCTGCAAGGAGCGATCGCCTCGGGCCTCTTGGCCGTCGGCTCGCGCTTCCTCGGCACGATCGACCAGGTCGCCGCCTGCCTGCAGGCCGTCGTCGCCGCCGGCGGACCGGCCGACGATGCGGCGACCGAGGAGGTCGAACGGCTGCGGGCGGCGGGCGAGCGCGTCCCCGGCGTCGGCCACAACCTTCACGCCGAGGTCGACCCGCGGCCGGAGCAGCTGTTTCGGGTGCTCGAGGAAGAGGGCTTCCGAGGCGCCTACGTCGAGGCCCTGGAAGCGATGCATGGCGCGGCCGAAGGGCAGCTTGGGCGGCCGATGGTCCTGAACGCCGCCGGGGCGGTCGGGGCCGCGCTGTCGGAGCTCGGCTATCAGCCGGACGAGGTCCGCGGCTTTGCCGTGGTGGCGCGCTGCGCCGGCCTGTTTGCCCATATCGTCGATGAGCGCCGGCGGCCGATTGCGCGCGAGGTTTGGCAGGGCGTTCACGAGCGCTACAACCATGATGACGCCCAGGGACGGGAGTAGAGGGGACCGACGATCGACGGGGCACCAGATCACGCCCTCGCCGGCCGCGATCGCCTGAGGTCGCATCAAAGCTCGAGGCCGAACCCGGCGCGCGTGTAGGCGGCGATCTTCCGGTACAGCGTCGCTCGACTGATCTGCAGAAGCTCGGCCGCGCGGACGCGGCTTCCGTCGGCCTCGGCGAGGGCCTCGCGGATCTGCTGCAGCTCAACCTGTTCGAGCCGGGAGAGGGTGACCCGCGCCAGGAGTCGTTGTTGAACCTCGCTCAGGTGCTCGAGGCCGAGTTGCTCGTAAGGACAGCGGGTCGCGGCGGTGTCGACGAACGCCTTCAGCTGTTTCACGTTTCCGACCCAGTCGTTCTCGATCAGTGCACGGAGGAACGCCGGCGACACGCTCCTGACCCCGTGCCTGCCCGACGCCAGGAAGTGGGACACGAGCGGCGGGATGTCCTCGCTGCGGTCGCGCAGCGCCGGCATCGCGATCTCGACGCCTCCCAGCGCCTGGAGGAGGGGAAGCGTGTCCTCGTCCGGCGGGCGCGAGGTGAGCAGCACAGGGGGGGCGTCGAGGGTCTCGAACAGATCGACGAGGCGTTGGCGTGACGGGGGCGCGGCCCGGTCGACATGGATCACGACGACCGCCACGTCTTCGCGCAGCGCCGCCTCGATCGACTCCACGCCGTCCCCGCCGTCGTCGGAGAGCTCCGGTCCGGAGCCGTCGAGCACGAGGGACCTGGCGGCGAACCTTCCTGCCAGCTCCGTTGCCAGCATCGTCTTACCGGTGCCGGTCTCGCCGGTGATGCATGCTGGAAGGCGGCGGCGGACGACCGTCGTGGCGACGTTCAGCGCCCGGTCGAGGGCGGGACTCTTGCCGACCAGGCTTCGAAAGTCATCGGTGCGGCCCCTGACTCGGACGCCACGATGCGCGGTCGCGATGATCTTCCTCGGCCGCAGGAGGATGACGCTGCCAAGGACATCGCCCGCTTCCACGATCGGCCGGGTCGAGGCATCGATGATCACGTCCGGTCCCACCGCGAGCTCATGGTCCACCGGGCGCCGCAGTCGCTCCGCCTCGCGGGCATATCCCGCGAGCACCGCGTAGTCGTCCTGCTCGAGCAGCCTCATCGCGCCCTGGTTCGCGATCGTCGTCTGGTCATCCATCACGACGACGAATTCCTCATCTGGTTTGCCGACCTCGGCAAGGTAGGCGCTGAGCAGGGCCCGCTCACGGATGGCCAGGTCCTCGGTGAGGCGGCGGCTCATCTCGGCCGCGGCTGCCTCGGTGATCCGAGCGACGAACCGGGGATCGACTTCGAGCAAGGAGCTCAGCGGCAGCGCCAGGCTGATCAGCCCGCGGACCGAGCGCCGGATGGGATCACGCACCGGGGCTGTGGCGCAGCAACTGTCCTGCAGCCCGTCGGCGAAATGCTCCGGGCCCCACACGATCGCGCTGCGGCCCTCTTCGAGTGCCGTCCCGTCGCCGTTCGTGCCCACCTCACCCTCGGACATCGCGGCGCCGAAGAGCGGATAGGTCCGTTCGGCCCAGCGACGCACGGTGACCTCACCTCTGAAGACTGCAAGGGTGCCCTGTGGGTCCGCGAACATCGCCGCGGCGCCGGTGTCGGCCGACATGCGCTCGAGATCGTCCAGCACCGGGCCGGCGGAGCGCAGCACCTGCTCGTCGATCTGCGGCTCCCGGATCTCCTCGAAGACCCGCCGCCCTGGATCCACCCTGCAGGCGATGCTCCGCGCCCACGATCGTACGATCACCGGTCGCACAGCCGAGACGTCTGTCGTGTCCGGATCGCTGATGAAGCGATCACGAAGGGTGCGGATCCGTTTGGCGTAACCCGGGCTCCATTCGTCGAGTGCCCTTGCTTCTGACGTCACAGGTGAATGTTGCCTCACCGGCCGCGCCTTGCCTGTTCCAGATTGAGACGTATGGCTCAATGACCCCCGCTTAGATTCGTGCCGCCCCCGGGCCGCCGCACGCCCGACGGCGGCCGGGACGACGACAAGGAGGACTAGCGGTATGAATCAGGTCAAGGACAAGGTCGCGATCGTCACCGGTGGTGGATCCGGTCAGGGTCGGGCCACGGCCCTCGCCCTGGCGGCGGGCGGGGCCAAGGTGCTGGCGATCGACGTCGACGAGGCCGGCCTCGCAGGGACGGCGAAGGAGGCTCCCGAGGTGAGGACGCGGCTCTGCGACGTGAGCAAGGCGGCGGAGGTCGAGGCGGCGGTGGCCGAGGCCGAGGAGGCCTTCGGAGGCCTGCACGCGATGATGAACTGCGCCGCGATCCTGGTCACCGGCTCATTCGTCGATCACACCGAGGAGATGTGGGACCGCTCCTACGAGGTCAACGTCAAGGGCGTGTTCCTCGGCTGCAAATACGCGGTTCCGGCGATGCAGCGCAGCGGCGGCGGGTCGATCGTCAACTGGGGCTCGGCCAACTCGATGGTCGCCGAGCACGACAACTCCGCCTACTGCGCCACCAAGGGCGCGGTGCTGATGCTGACCAAGGCCCTTGCTCTCGAATATGCCAAGGACGACATCCGCGCCAACTGCCTCTGCCCCTCGGCCACCCGCACGCCGATGGTCGACGGCTTCTTCCCCGAGGGCTTCTACGAGGACAAGGACGCCCAGCGCGAGTACCAGCCGCTGGGTCTGGCGATGCCCGAGGACATCGCCGACGTCGCCGTGTTCCTCGCCTCGGACGCGTCGCGGATGATGACCGGGTCGGCGGTCATGGTCGACGGGGGATACACGGCGATGTGAACCCGGCGGACCGTGTTTCACTGTGACACATTCGCACGGTTCGTCTCGCTGTAGGTTCGCCTCATGGTTCGAGGCCAAGCCTCCTCCTCCCTGACGGCGGGGTCGGCCGCGATCGATGAGGTGAACTTCGCCTCGCGAGCAGTGCCGACCCCGCCGTCTTTCGACCCCGTCCTGCTCTCGGTTCTCGCCAACGCCTTCGACGGCATCGTCCGCGAGATGACCAACGGTCTCCTGCGCTCCGCCCGTTCGACCGTGATCAACACCGCGCGTGACTTCTCCTGTTCGATCCTCACCGCCGACAACGAGCTGCTGGCCAGCGCCGAGGGCTGCCCCGTCCACGTCTTCGGCTCCGAGCCGCTCGGCCGCGCGATGCTCGAGCTTCAGGACGACATCCGTCCCGGCGACGCCTTCCTCCACAACGATCCCTACCGGGGAAATTCCCATGCCGCCGACCATGCGATCCTGGTGCCCATCTTCGTCGGTGACGAGCACGTATTCACCGGGGTCGCCAAGTCCCATCAGGCCGACTGCGGCAACGCGATCCCGACGACCTACTCACCGACCGCTCGCGACGTCTACGAGGAGGGCGCGTTGGTCTTCCCCTGTGTGCGGATCCAGCGCGACTACGAGGACGTCGATGACATCGTGCGCATGTGCCGGGCGCGGATCCGGCTGCCGGACCAGTGGTACGGCGACTATCTGGCGACGGTCGGTGCGGCGCGAATCGCCGAACGGCGGGTGCAGGACCTGTTCGCCAAGCACGGGTCCGAGACCGTCAAGCGCTTCGTCACGGAGTGGTTCGCCTATTCGGAGCGCCTCGTCGCGAGCATGATCGCTGCGCTTCCGGCCGGGACCATCACCGGCAGGACGGTGCATGACCCGTTCCCTGGCACCGGGGCGGAAGGACTGCCCCTCGCGGCCACCGTGGCGGTCGAGCCCGAGCGCGGAAAGATCGTCATCGACCTCCGCGACAACCCCGATAACCAGCCCAATGGCCTCAATCTGACCAAAGCCACCTCCACCGCCGCCGGGCTCGCCGGCGCGATCGGCGCCCTGCCTGACGACGTGCCGACCAATGCCGGCACCTTCCGCCGCTTCGATGTCCTCCTGCGCGAGGGCTGCGTGGTCGGGATTCCCGAATTCCCGCATTCCTGCTCCTCGGCGACGACCAATCTCGCCGACCGGGTGATCGATCTCGTGCAGGCCGCCTTTGCCCAGATCGGCGACGAGTTCGGGCTCGCCGAGGGCTCGGTCGGGCAGGCCCCGGCCAAGGCGGTGATCTCGGGGATCGACGAGCGCAACGGGCGTGGCTACGTGAATCAGATCATCGTCGGTGGCACCGGTGGCCCGGCGACGCCGTTCGTCGATGGCTGGCCTACCTACCAGCGTCCGGTGGCCGGCGCGCTCATCTATCACGACAGCGTCGAGATCGATGAGCAGCGCTACCCGATCGTGATCACCGAGCGGAGCCTGATCCCGGACTCGGGCGGCGCCGGACGTCGCCGCGGCGGCCTGGCGACGAAGGTCGTGCTCGAGCCCCGCTTCGATCGCCCGGTGACCTTCACCTACGCGTTGGAGGCGCGCCTCAACCCGCCGTACGGGGTCCGCGGCGGAGCCCACGGCGCCCCCTCGACGGCCTGGATCGAAGATGCCCGGGGGGGCGAGCCGGAGGAGGCGCCGCCGATCGCCAGCCTCGAGCTGCAGCCCGGCACCCGGATCGTCTCGATCGCCGCGGGCGGCGGCGGCTACGGGGATCCGCTGGAGCGTGAGCCCGAGGCAGTCGTCGAGGATCTGCTCGAAGGCCGGATCTCGGCGAGCGCCGCGCTCGATCTGTACGGCGTCGTGGTCGTCGACGGGGCCCTGGACGCGGAGGCAACCGTGCGTGCGCGTGAGCGCTTCAGCACAGAAGAGGAGGTTTCTCTTGGCAAGGCTTGATGGCAAGAGCGTGTTGATCACCGGAGCGGCCCGCGGACAGGGCGCGGCCCATGCCCGGCGCCTGGTCGAAGAGGGCGCCGGCGTGACGATCGCCGACCTGCGCGAGGACGAGGGCCGGGCGCTCGCCGAGGAGCTGGGGGAGGCCGCCCGGTTCGCCACCCTCGACGTCACCGATGCCGCCCGCTGGGCGAGCGCCGTCGAGTCGGCCGTGGCCGCCTTCGGCCGACTGGATGGACTGGTCAACAACGCCGGGATGATCACCGTCCACTCGCTGGAGTCGGCGACCGTGGAGGAGTGGGACCGGGTCATCGCGGTCAACCAGACCGGGGTCTTCCACGGCATGCGAGCCGTGATCCCGGAGATGAGGAAGGCGGGGTCGGGGTCGATCGTCAACATCGCCTCCGTGGTCGCCTGGAGCGGCGCCGCCGACTTCTACTCCTACGCGGTCAGCAAGTGGGCGGTGCGCGGGATGACCAAATCGGCTGCCCTTGAGCTCGCCGAACCAGGCATCCGCGTCAACACCGTCGCGCCGGGGGAGATCGACACCGAGATGATGACCGACATGGAAGCGCAGGGCGCTGATCCGCCTGACCCGAAGGTCGTCCCGCTCGGCCGCTGGGGCGCGGCGGCGGAGGTGTCGAGCGCGATCGTCTTCCTCCTCTCCGATGAGGCGAGCTACGTCACCGGCGCGGAGATCGGGGTCGACGGCGGCTTGGGAGTCGGACCCGCCGTCGGACCGAATCCGCAGCTGAGGCCACCTCGGGGCACTGCCCCGAACGAAGGAATGGAGAGTTGATGCAGGACGAACGCGTCGTCGTCGTCACCGGCGGCGGCTCAGGGATGGGCCGCGCGATGGTCCAGGAGTTCGTCGCCCAGGGCGATCGGGTTGCGGCGGTCGGTCGAACGCGGGAGAAGGTCGAGGCCACCGTGGCCGAACTCGACGATCCCGGTCGGGCACTGGCGATCGAGGCCGACGTCTCCGACCCCGAGGCGGTGGCGCGCTGCGTCGGTGCCGTGTTGGATTGGAGCGGGCGCATCGACGTGCTCTGCAACAACGCCGGGATCATCGACAGCTATCGCCCGGCCCACGAAGTCCCACTGGAGGAGTGGGACGAGAACATCGCCGTCAATCTGACCGGCCCCTTCTTGATGGCACGGGCGGTCCTCCCGGACATGCTCAGTCGCTCGGCCGGGGTGATCATCAACGTCGCATCGACGGCGTCGTTCAGCGCGGCGACCGGCGGCACGGCCTACACCGCCGCCAAGCACGGGGTGCTCGGGCTCACTCGCCAACTCACCTTCGACTACGGGAAACTCGGGATCCGCGTCAACGCGATCTGTCCCGGCGCGACGCTGACCGGATTGGCCGAAGCGATGCTGGCCGACCAAGGCGACGACGTGCCCGACGTCGAGGAGGAGCTGCGCCGTTTTCCCGCCGGACGCTGGTGTGAGCCGCGCGAGATCGCACGCCTGGCCACCTATCTCGCGAGTGACGATGCCGCCTTCATCCATGGTTCCCCACTGGTCATCGATGGTGGCTGGCTGACCGCGGCGCGCAACCCGCTGTAGCGCCGCGCCTCCCAAATCGGCACATTTGGCGGGGCTGTAAGGCGCCATCATGACCCGATGGCAGCGCCGGCCGGGACCAGGGACATCGATCGGGAGACCTTCCGGTCCATCATGGCCTCCTTCCCCACCGGGGTGACGGTGGTCACCACCCGTGACGCGGAGGGTGAATTCAAAGGGTTCACCTCCAACGCCGTCACCAGCGTGTCACTGGATCCGCCGCTGCTGCTCGTCTGCGTGGCGCTGACCAGCGAGACGTTGCCGGTCCTTAGGCAGGCGCGACGCTTCGTCGTCAACTTTCTCAAGCACGGTGAGCATGAGATCTCGCAACGCTTCGCCGGCAAGGGCGAGGGGAAGTTCGACGGGGTCTCGCATGGGATCAAGGACGGACTGCCGGTTCTCGACGATCACGTGATCGCCCACGCCGTCTGCACCACCGAGAACGAGATCGAGGCAGGCGATCACATCGTGCTGATCGCGCGGGTCTCGGACGGAGACGTGGTCGCCGAGGGCCCCCAGCCGCTCCTCTATTACCGCAGCGATTACCCGGCCTGGTCGCCCTCATGAGCCCCGAGACGACGGTGCCGAAGGCCGTCGCGGCGGCGATCGCCGAGATCCGCAAGGGTCGCCCGGTGGTCGTGGTCGACGACCCCGAGCGCGAGAACGAGGGAGATCTGATCTTTGCCGCGTCGCTGGCGACGCCTGAGACGGTGGCCTTCTGCGTCCGCCATACGAGCGGGATCCTCTGCGTCGCCCTCGATGGAGCCGGCTGCGATCGCCTCGATCTGCCGCCGATGGTCGATCGCGGCGACGAGCCGTTGGGCACGGCCTTCACGATCTCCGTCGATGCGCGAGAAGGGACGACGACCGGGATCTCGGCGGCCGATCGCGCGGCGACGATCCGGGCGCTCGCCGACCCCGGTACGCGCCCCGAGGATCTGACCCGCCCGGGCCACGTCTTCCCCCTGCGCGCCCGCGACGGGGGCGTGCTGAAGCGCCCCGGTCACACCGAGGCCGCGGTCGACCTCGCCTGCCTCGCCGACCTGCCCGCGGCAGGCGTCCTGGCCGAGATCGTCGGCGAGGACGGAGAGATGGCCCGTCTGCCCGAGCTGGCCCGCTTCGCGCGGCGGCACGGCCTGGCGATCATCACGATCGGCGAACTGAGCGAATACCGTCGCCTCCGCGAACCGACCGTGGTCCGTGCCGCCACCGCCCGCCTGCCGACCCGCCACGGCCTCTTCACCGCGCATGTGTTCGACGCCCCGGACGGAGAGGAACAACATCTCGCCCTGGTCATGGGCGATGTCGAAAGCGGTGGACCGGTCCTTGTGCGGGTGCATTCGGAGTGCCTGACGGGCGACGTCCTCAGCTCGATGCGCTGCGATTGCGGTTCGCAGCTCGACCTGGCGTTGGCGAAGATCGGTGCCGAGCGGCGTGGCGTCCTGGTCTATCTCCGGGGTCATGAGGGTCGGGGCATCGGCCTCAAGCACAAGTTGCGTGCCTATGGCATCCAGGATCTGGGTTACGACACGGTCGAAGCCAACCACCGGCTCGGCTTTCCGGCGGACCAGCGCGATTATGGGGCCGGCGCGCAGATCCTTCGTGACCTCGGGGTGAGGTCGTTGCGGCTGATGACCAACAATCCGGCGAAGTACGTCGGGCTGAGTAGCTACGGAATCGACATCGCCGAACGGGTGCCGCTGGTGATCGCGCCGACCAGCGAGAACGCCCATTACCTCCGGGCCAAGCAGGAGAAGCTCGATCACCTGCTCGAGCTGGGAGAGCGATCGGTCTGAATCTGCCTGTCCGCCGGATGTAGCGGATTGGCACAGTCAGCTTTGTAAGCAAGCGCTACTTTAGCTCGATTAGAGGGGACGACCGGCAATGCCAGTCGGCGGCGATGTAACCGCGGAGGGTACGCGGGACTGGTTATGGAGACAGAGAGAGAGGACTGCAGGTCAATGCCGAGCAACTCTGGGAATGGCATCAACGATCTTTTGACCAAAGCGCCGATGAGCCGGCGGGTACTACTGAGCCGGACCAGCGCGGCAGCCGCCTTGTTGGCCGCCGGCCCGGTCCTGGCGGCGTGCGGTGGTTCCTCGTCGAGCGGTACCTCGGCAAGTGGTGGCGGCTCGAGCGCTGCGGGCGGAGAAGTCGGAGGTGAGCTCGACATCTTCGTCTGGCAGGGCTATGACGCGCCGGTTCCGGCGCGGAAGGCCTGGGAAAAGAAAGAAGGGGTCAACGTCAAGACCTCCTACATCTCCGCCCAGCAGGACATCCTGCCGAAGCTCAAATCGCCCGCCGGCGAAGGCATCGACGTGAGTTTTGCGAGCCCCTTCCAGATGGAAGTGTTCAAGGAAGCTGAAATCCTTACCCCGATCACCGAAGAAGAAGTTCCCAACCTGAAAAACCTCTTCCCGGTGTTCAACAACGACATCTACAAGAACGAAGAAGGCGAGTTCCTTGTCGTCCCCTTCAACTTCGGCTGGAACGGGATGGTCTACAACGCCGAAGTCCTCGGCGACCCGAACAGCTGGGACGTGCTGATGGAACCCGAACTGACCGGGCGGATCGGCCTCTGGGACGACTCGGTGACGACGATGCAGTTCGCCGCCGTGATCCACGGCTTCGACCCCCAGACCACGACTCCTGAACAGTTCGAAGTGATAAAGCAATGGCTGACCGAACTGCGCCCGCAGGTCAAGATGTTCGCCCCCAGCCTCGGCGACTACATGACCGCGCTGTCGAACGGCGACATCGACATGGTGCCGAACGGTTGGAACGCCACCAACGTCTTCGTCGAAGGCAACCGGGAAATCAAAACCAAGATCCCCACCGAAGGCAAGCTCCACGGGGCGCTCGGCTGGGTCGACTGCATGCAGATCCCCTACAAGTGCGACAACCGGGCCACGGCGGCCGCCTGGATCAACCAGCTGATCTCGGGCGACCAGGTTTCGGTCGAAACCTACGAAGGCGTAGCCGGGGGGGCCACCTGCGAAAACGTGCCGCCGAAACTTGCCAAAGCGACGCGGGATCTGTTCCCATACAACGATCTCAACTCCCTGTTCGAAAAAGAAGCGCCGATCGCACTCGAGTTCCCCCAGGAATCGGACAAGTACGTCACCTTCGACGAAACCGTCGAAGCATACGAAGAATTCAAAGCGGGCTGATCTCACTCCTCCTGAATTCTCTCCCGCCCGACCATGGGCCTGGAGCGACTGAGGTCGGTCGCTCCAGGCTTCTGGCCTGGTCGATGCCGACTGCTCCGACGGTGCTGAAATGAACATCAAACGTCGCACGGGCGCCCTGTTGATGACGCCTCTCACCGTCATCCTCGTGATGCTGATCCTCGTGCCTGCGGGGATCTTCTTCCTCTATTCGTTCTATGAATTCAAGCTCTATGAAGCGCAGCCGGCGTTCATCCTCTCCAACTACAGCAAGGTCTTCTCCGATCCCACGTACCGGACGTTTGCCTCGAACACCATCCAGATCAGCGTTCCGGTGACGATCCTCACCGTGACCGCCGGGTTCGCCCTGGCGTACTACATCGTCGGGTGCAGAAGCCGCAAGCGGACCGTGCTGATCGCGCTCGTGGTCGTCTCGATGCTCGCCAGCTACCTGGCCAGGATCTACGCGTTGCGCACGCTCTTCGGCGAACACGGGATCATCGGCGGCATCATCGAAGAACTCGGGATCGGTCACGGTGCTCCGGGCTTCCTCCTCTTCTCGCGGTCGGCGGTGATCATCGGCCAGACCTACTTCCTCCTGCCCTTCGCCACGCTGGTCCTGTTCGCGGGCCTCAGTGGCATCCCGGACGACCTGCGTGCGGCGGGACGCGATCTGGGGGGAGGTCCGGCCCACGTCTTCCGGAAAGTGACTCTGCCGCTCGCCGGTCCGGCGGTATTGGCGGCGATCGTCTTCGTCTTCTTCCTCAGCGCCGGCGATTACCTGACGCCGAGCCTCCTCGGCGATCCCAACAGCGTCACGATCGGCAGCGCGATCCAAGAACAGCTGAAGGTGACCGGCAACTACCCGCTCGGCGCGGCGCTGTCGTTCGTGATGGTCGCGGCGTTCGCGTTGGTCTACCTGATCGTCAGGGTGGCGATGCGAGTCACCGGACTGCTACCGGCGAAAGCAGGTAGGGCATGAGGATTCCGCGACCCCGACCGCTGGCGGTCATCGCCACGCTGCTGTTCATCTTCCTCTACGTGCCGATCGTGGTCGTGGTCCTCTACGCCTTCAACTCCGGCTCCAATCTGAGCTGGCCGCTGCAAGGGTTCTCCCTGCACTGGTTCGAAGTCATCTTCACCGACGAAACGTTCAGCGAAGCGTTGGAAGAAAGCGCGAGGGTCGCGGTGATCAGCACCGTGATAGCGGCGATCGCCGCTGGGCTCGCAGCTGTGGTCTTCACCCGTCAGCGCTGGTTCCTGCCGCGGCTGGTCGAGGGGGTTTCTCGCCTGCCGATCATGATCCCGCCGATCCTGATCGGCGTGGCGATGCTGACTGCGATCGGCCTGGCGAAGCTGCGCCTGTCGATGTGGACGGTGGTCGCCGGCCACCTGATCTACATCATCCCCTACGTCCTGGTGGTGATCGTGGCCAGGCTGAACAACTTCGACGTTCAGCTGGAGCAGGCGGCCCGTGATCTCGGCGCCGGGCCGGTGAGGTCGCTCTGGTTCGTCACCCTGCCGATCGTCGCCCCCGCTGTCTTGGGTGCGGCACTGCTCGCGATCGGCCTGTCCTTCGACGAGGTTTTCATCACGAACTTCACCGTCGGGACCGACCCGACCTTGCCGATCTACGTGCTCTCGAAGCTCAGGCGGGTCGTCGATCCATCTGTGAATGCCGTGGCAACGGTGCTCCTCGTGATCCCCTGGATCGCGCTGGGCCTCTCGGCCCTGATCATGGGACGCTCTTTCCGGGGTCGGCGGAAGACAAATATTGGCGGCGAGATCGAGGAGGTTGGGAAGGGATGAGCTCCGACAGCATCGGCGACGGCGGCGCCGTCAGCGAGGAGCGGCGCGACGTCGGTACGGCGCCGCAGCAAGCGCTGGTGAAGGTCGACAACGTGGTCAAACGCTTCGGCGCGGTAACGGCGCTGAAAGGAGTCTCGCTGGAGATTCCCCCCAACTCGTTCTTCGCCCTGCTGGGCCCCAGTGGCTGCGGCAAGACCACGCTGCTCAAAATCCTGGCAGGCCTGGAGAGCCCGACCAGCGGCGATGTGCTGCTCGACGGCGAGGCGATCACCAAGCAGCCGCCCGAGCGCCGTCCGTTCAACCTGGTCTTCCAGAACTACGCCCTGTTCCCGCACCTCAAGGTCGCCAAGAACCTCGAATTTGGTCCCCGCCGATCCAAGGGCGGCGCTTCCAAGGAGCAGTTGGCCAAAGAGGTCGGCGAGATGCTGCACCTGGTCGGGCTCGAGGGCTATGAGGAGCGGATGCCCTCCGAACTCAGCGGTGGGCAGGCTCAGCGGGTCGCTCTCGCGCGGGCGCTGATGAAGAAGCCAAGGCTCCTGCTGCTGGACGAGCCGATGTCGGCTCTCGACCGCAACGTCAGGTCCTCGGTTCGCGAACAGCTTCTGCGTATCCACAACGAGCTGGGCACGACCTTTGTTCTGGTCACGCACGATCAGGAAGAGGCGCTCAGCATGGCGGACACCGTGGCGCTGATGAACCACGGCGTGTTCGAGCAGATCGGGCCGCCGACCACCCTCTACCGACGGCCGGCGTCACTCTTCGCGGCGCGCTTCATCGGCGCCGGATCGCTGGTGCCGGTCGGGGTCAAGGAGGTGCGGGCGGAGACGGCCACGGTCGATCTGGGCGGTGCCAGTCTCGAACCGACGAACGTCGATGCCGAGGCCAACTCCCCGGGCCTGCTGATGCTGCGCCCGGAGGAGCTCCAGGTCACCTCACCCGAAGACGGGATCCTGGCCGGTGAGGTGCTGACCTCGACCTTCCTCGGCAGCGAGGTGGAGATCGCCGTCGCCACCGAGGTCGGCGACCTGAGGATTCGGACGACCACGGTGGTCGGGATCGGCGACCGGGTCGGCATCAAATGGGACACCAGTGGTGGAGTGTTGTATGCGTCCGACGAACCGAAGAGCGCCTAGCGCTGCTTCTCCCAAATCGGGACAGTTGCGACCAAGCCTGGCTCGTAACCTGAGGCGCACGGACGAAGTGCTTACGCACTGCACCCTTCGACGATCGGGAGCGTAGTATGGATATTGGCCTTTTCATGGTTCCGTTCCGCAAGCCGGGAGCGGATTTCAAGCGCGGATTCGACTTCGACATGCAGACGATCCGGTGGGCCGATGAGTATGGCTTGTCCGAGGTCTGGGTGGCCGAGCACGCGACGTTGGGCTGGGAGCCCGTCTGCTCGCCCGAGCTCTACATGGCGGCGGCGATTCCGCAGACCGAGCGGATCAAGTTCGGAACCGGGGCCAACGTGATCCCGAACCACAACCCGATCGCGCTGGCGCATCGGCTGATGCAGTTCGACCACATGTCGGAGGGGCGTCTGATGGTGGGCGTCGGGGCGGGTGCCTACCCGAGCGACTCGCAGATCCACGGGTCGACCGAGCCGCACGAGATGATGCTCGAGGGCCTCGAAATCATGGAAAAGATCTGGACCGCCGATGGTCCGTTCACCTTCGAGGGGAAGTTCTGGAGCTTCGAGTACCCGGCTTTCGACGACATGTTGCAAGGCCCGTTCTGGAAGCCTTACCAGCAACCTCACATGCCGATCGCGATGGCGGGCCTGAGCCCGGCATCGGGCACGCTCAAACAGGCGGGCGCGCGCGGATGCCTGCCGATGAGCTTCAACGTCGGGCGCGATTACCTCGCCGGCCATTGGTACCGCTACGTGGAAGGTGCCGAGAGCGCGGGCCTGCAAGCCGACCGTAACCAGTGGCGGATCGCGCACAACGTCCTCGTCGCCGACACCGACGAGGAGGCGATGGAGCTCTGCCTGGGCGGAGCGATGGCAGCTGCCTATGACGAGTGGATGCTCCCGGCCTATGGCTCGGCCAACATGCTGCGGATCATGGCGCCGGAGCTCGAGGACCCGGACAACGTCAGCCCCCAGTGGCTGGCGGAAAACAAGTGGCTGGTCGGCTCGCCTGACACGGTGATCGAAAAGATGCAGGCCGACCTCGAGGTTTCGGGCGGCTTCGGCTCGATCATCTCGTTCACCTTCGACTACCAGGACAACGTCGAGGGTTGGCGTCGCCACCTGGAGCTGATGGGCACCGAGGTCGTGCCGAAGATCAAGGACATCGTCCACGCGAATCAGACCCTCGATGAACTGACTCCGCCTGACGAACTGGCGGCCGCTCCGGTTCAGCCAGGGACCAGAAAGTGATCGGAGAGGAACGACTTGCATGGCTGAGGAACGGATGACAGGGAAGGTCGCGATCGTCTCGGGCGCGGCGCGAGGCCAAGGAGCCTCTCACGCCGAACTGCTCTCGAGGGAAGGTGCCTCCGTGGTGTTGGGTGACATCCTCGACGCCGAGGGTGAGGCCTTCGCCTCGAAGCTGGCCGGGGACGGGGCGGAGGTGGAGTACGTCCACCTCGACGTCACCAGTCCGGACGATTGGGCCGGGGCCTTGAAGGCTGCCACTTCGAAATGGGGCCGGGTGGATGCCCTCGTGAACAACGCCGGTATCGGCAGCTACCCGGGCGCCGTCGATTGCTCCGACGAGGAGTGGAGCCGCGTCATCGCGGTCAATCAGACCGGCGTCTTCCTCGGCATGCGGACGGTGCTTCCCGCGATGATCGAGCAGAAGTCGGGATCGATCGTGAACATCTCCTCGACCTTCGGCCTGAACGGCGCCGAGGACGCGTTCGCCTACCAGGCCGCGAAGGGTGCGGTGATCTCGATGTCGAAGGCGGCCGCGGTGAGCTACGGGACCGCGGGGGTGCGCGTCAACGCCATCTGCCCAGGGGTCGTCGACACGCCGATGTTGAAGACCGACATCGAAGAGATGGGGGCGGAGGGCATCGACGGGCTGGTCGAGATGCAGGCGATCAAGCGCTACGGCACGCCCGAGGACATCTCCAAGGCGGTGCTCTACCTGGTCTCGGAGGACTCGAGCTTCGTGACCGGCGCGGTGCTCGTGGTCGACGGCGGCTACTCGGCCCTCTAGCCGACCCGCCTTTCCTAGATCTCGAGGCTGAACCCGGCGCAGGTGTAGGCGTCGATCTTGCGGTACAAGGTCGAGCGCCCTATCTGCAGAAGCTCGGCGGCACGTACTCGATTGCCTCCTGCTTCCGCGAGCGCCTCGCGGATCTGCTGGAGCTCCACCTCTTCGAGGCGCGACAGGGGGTTGCGGGCGAGAACCCGACCGTGCGCCTCGCTCAGGTGCTCCATCCCGAGTTCGCTGAAGCTGCATCGTGCGGCCGCCGTGTCGATGAACTCCCTCAGCTGGCCGACGTTGCCGGTCCAGTCGACCTCGGTGAGCGCCCGCATCAGTGCCGGCGTGACCCGGGCGACTCCATGCTTGCCGGTGGCGAGAAAGTGGGAGACCAGCAGGGGGACGTCCTCGCGGCGGCTGTTCAGTCGCGGCATTTCGATCGCCACGGCGCCAAGCACCGTGGTGAGGTCCAGCGTCTCGTCGTCAAGTGTCGAGGTGGTCAGGATCACCGGCGGATCGTCGAATACGGCGAGCCGCTCGATCAGCGCCTCCTTCGCCGGCGACGAGGCGCGATCGGCGTGGACGAGAACTACCGCCTTGCCGTCCCGCAGCGCTGCCGTGACCGCTTCGACGCCGTCCTCGGCCTTGGCGGAGAAGTTGGCACCGGAGCAATCGAAAGTCTTGGCCTCGTCGGCGAGGTTCGCCGCGATCGCCGCCGCGAGCATCGCCTTGCCGGTGCCACGATCGCCGCTGATGTAGGCCGGGATCCGCCGTCTGGCCACGGTCGTCGCGACCTCGAGAGCACGCCGCAGCGCAGGGCTCTTGCCGACCATCGCCTGGAAGTTGTCGTTGCGGCCCGACTCGGTCTGGCGCCGGGTCGCGGGAGCCGGCTTCGCGGGTTTCAGGCGAATCAGGCTGCCGATCATGTCGCCGGCCTCGGAGATCGGACTGGCCTGGACCCGGAGGGTGGAATCAGCGCCGACGGTGATCTCGCGCTCGATCGGTGTGGTGCGTTTCTCGGACTCGCGTGCATACCCCGCCAACACGGCATAGTCGCTCTGCTCGAGCACCTGCATCGCACCTTTGCTGGCGATCGTGGTCCGGTCGTCCATCACGACGACCATCCCGGCTCCGCGTTTGCGGACCTCGGAGAGGTAGGTGCTGAGGAGCGCCTGCTCGCGCATCGCGAGGTGGCCGGCGAGCAGCCTCGTCACCTCCGCCGCGGCACCCTCGGTGACCAGCGCGACCGATCGCGGATCGACGTCTTCCACGGCTTTCCACGGAAGCGAGAGGGAGAGGAGCGCGCGGACCGAGCGGCGCATCGGATCACGGATCGGGGCGGTCGTGCAGCAGGTCTCCTGCAGGCCCTCGACGAAGTGCTCCGGACCCCAGACCTGGATCCCGTGACCCTCTTCGAGCGCGGTTCCGTCGCCGTTGGTCCCGGCATCTCCCTCGGCCATGGCCGCGCCGGTGGTCGGGTAGTACTTTTCGGCCCAGCGCCGGACGCTGGGCTCGCCGCGAAAGACCGCGAGCGTCCCGCGCGAGTCGGTCAGCGTGATCCCGGCGCCCGTGTCGGCCGACATCCGCTCCAGTTCGTCAAGTACGGGATCGGCGCAGCGGAGCACCTGCTCATCGAGGTGCGGCTCGCGGATCTCGTCGAACACGGTCATGCCGGGATCGACCTTGAAGGCGATGCTGCGAATCCACGAGCGGGCGATGACCGGACGCAGCGAGGACAGGTCCGTCGCCTCCGGATCGTCGATGAACCGTTCGTGGAGGGCGCGCAGCTGCTGGCCACTCTTGCGAGACGAAGCACGGGCTCCCAATGGCGCACCCATCGAGCAAGGGTAGCATCGGGCGGGAGCCGCCCCGGCGCCCGTTTCACACCTTCAGGACGCCCCGTGTTCCTTACATTCGGCACGTCTCGAATCGGTACAGTTCTGCCGGCCGCCGAGCCGTAGCCTCCGCCTTCGAGTCAGTTGACGATCGAGAGGAACGTTGATGGCCGGCCGCGTGGCCGGCAGGGTTGCCTGCGACGGTGTTCGCCGACGATGGCATTTCCGTGCTGTTCCTCGCCTCGAAAGAGTCAAGTCTTGTAACCGGAGCCGTATCGGCGGTGGATGGAGGGTCCCAGGCGGCATGAACACGCTCACCTATCACGACATTTTCGACAGTACGGTCGAGTCCGACATGAGCACCGCCTTCGAGGCGGCGCTCGGCAAGGCCCGGGGCGATGCTCCCCACGAGGTCGCTCACCGGATCGCCGGTCAGCGTGTCGAGATCGGTGAGCGGTTCGATCGAGCGGACCCCGCCCGCCCCGACCAGATCGCCAGCCGCGGGTTCGAGGGGGGGCGCGAGGCCGTCGACCGGGCGATCGACGCTGCCCGCACCGCCCTGCCGGCATGGCGTCGGACTTCCCTGGGGGAGCGGATCGAGGCGATTGCACGCGTCCGTGACGTCGTCGCTCAGCGCGCCTACGAGCTTGCCGCCCTGAGCGCGCTCGAGACCGGAAAGCCGCGCGCCGACGCGCTGGCCGAAGTGCACGAGTGCACGACCGTGATCGACGTCTACCTCGAGCAGATCCGGGCGACGGGCGCGATCGGCGTCTCGATGGCGCCGCCACCCGGTGG
Source organism: Actinomycetota bacterium (assembly GCA_018268605.1). Lineage (GTDB taxonomy): Bacteria > Actinomycetota > Thermoleophilia > Solirubrobacterales > 70-9 > VAYN01. The sequence continues at coordinate 51,436 of JAFDWG010000001.1, forward strand.
GCAGGCCGACATCGTCCTCAAGCCCTACGGCGTCTTCGGCGTGATCGCGCCGTTCAACTTCCCCTTCGCGATCACGATCACGATGGCGATCCCGGCGTTGCTCCTCGGCAACACCGTGGTGCTGAAGCCCTCGGCGATCACGCCCGCCTGCGGCGACGCCATGGCCGCCGTGATCGAGGCGGCCGAGCTTCCCGTCGGCGTGTTCAACAGCGTCCAAGGTGGCGCCGCCACCGGTGAAGCCCTGACCGATTCGGACGTCGACGGGATCGCCTTCACCGGCAGCGCCGACGTCGGCCTCGAGATGGCCGCGCGCCTGCGACGTCCTCCTTACAGTCGGCCTCTGATGGCGGAGATGGGAGGCAAGAGCCCGACGATCGTCAGCGCCGCGACCGCCGACGTCGCCGCCGCCGCGAAAGCCGTCGCCCGGTCCGCCTTCGGCATGACGGCCCAGAAGTGCAATGCCTGCTCGCGGGCGATCGTGAGCAGCGAGATCCATGACGATTTCGTCGCCGCCCTGGTCGAGGAGACGAGTCAGATGACGCTCGGCGATCCGATGGATCCGACGTCGTTCTGTGGGCCGCTGGTCACCGAGGTGGCATTCGCCCGCTTCGGCGAGGTGGTCGAGGAGGCGAAGGCCGGCGGGGCGACGCTTGCCTGTGGGGGCGGTACCAAAGGCGAGGGCTGGTACCCGGAGCTGACTGTGGCGACCGGCCTCCCCGCCGGCCACCGGTTGCTCCGCGACGAGCTCTTCGTCCCGGTGCTGACCGTGCGTCCCTACGACAGCTTCGACGACGCGCTGCGCGAGGCAAATGACGTCCGCTTCGGCCTCTCCTCCGGCCTGTTCAGTGACGACGCCGACGAGCAGGTCCGTTTTGCCGACGGGATCGAGGCGGGCATCGTCTTCATCAACAACCCAGGCGGCGGGACGACCGGCGTCTGGCCCGGAAGCCAGTCGATGGCCGGATGGAAGGCGAGCGGCTCGACCGGCAAGGGCGGATTCGGCCCCTGGTACCTGACCCAGTTCGGGCGGGAGCAGAGCATCACCCGCTTCGGCAGCGCGCTCTCGCTCGACGTCCAACCCTGAAGCTCCCGTGACCCCCTGATCGAGAGGCTATGTTTTGGCGGACCTGAGCGGCGCTGAGGTGGCGATCGAGATCGGACGCGCGCAGGACCTCGCGGCCGACATCCTGGGCGCCGTCGGGGCACCGGACGAGGTCGCCCGCGAGGTGGCCGAGCACCTGGTCGACGCCGATCGCTCCGGCCACGGGTCGCACGGTGTGGGGCGCCTGCCGTGGTACGTGAAATACGTCCGCGAAGGCGTGGTCCGTCCGCAGGCGACGCCGGAGGTGATCGACGACTCGCCGGCAACGGTGGTGGACGGGCGCTGGGGGTTCTCACATCCCGCCGCGCGGCTGGCCACCGACCTTGCCTGTGAGCGGGCCCGTGATTCAGGGTTGGCGATGGTCGGCGTGACCCGCTGCACCCATCTTGGTCGCCTTGGTGCGTACATGGAGCGGGCCGCCGCGGCCGATTGCATCGCGATCGCCTTTCTCGGCGGCCTCGGCGGCAGCCGGCTCGTCGCTCCCTTCGGGGGCGCGCGCGGGCTGCTCGGCTCGAACCCGCTCGCGGCGGGTTTCCCCAGCGCCTCCGGGATGCCGTTGGTCGTCGATTTCGCGACCGCCGCGATGCCGATCGGCAAGGTGATGATCGCCGCGCAGGCGGGGAGGCGCCTGCCGAGCCCGGCTCTCATCGATCGCGAGGGGCACCCTACCGACGATCCGATGGCGCTCGAGGAAGGCGGTGCGATGCGCGTCTTCGGCGACAACAAGGGGTTCGGCCTTGCCGTCCTGATCGAGCTGCTCGGTCGGGTTCTGGTCGCGGCGCCCGCGAGCGACGATGATGCCGGCGGGCCCAGCTTCCGGCGGCAGGGCCTCCTCCTGGTCGCGATCGCCGCCGATGCCTTCCGCGCGCTCTCCGAGGTCCTGGACGACGCCGCGCGGCTGCAGGACGACATTCACGCGGTGGCCGCCGCCGACGGATTCGAGCGGGTCCTCGCCCCGGGGGAGCCCGAGCATGACTCGCGCGCTCGGCACTCGACCGAGATCGAGATCCCGGCCGGCACCTGGACCGCAATCTGCAAGGTCGCGACGGAAATCGGGCTGCCGGAGACGGCGCTTCCAGAGGCTCGTTCAACGTAGGAGGAATCGCATGGCGTCAAGCAGCACCCCATCTCGGGCCCAGGAGCTCTCGCCGCTCCTTCCGGGCGGCTATACCCGCGGCTCGTTGGTGGTCGGGACGCACTCGCCACAGGCGGCGAAGGGGCATGGGTGTTACGTGATCGACGGGGACGGGCGGGAGCTGATCGACCTCAACAACGACTTCACCTCGCTCGTCCACGGCAACGCCCATCCGGCGATCGTCGAGGTTTCGCGTGCCGCGATCGAGGACGGAAGCGCGTTCGGTTTGCCGACGCACTGGGAGCATGAGCACGCGCAGATCCTGGTCGATCGGATTCCGGGAGCGGAGCAGGTCCGCTACACCTGCTCTGGCACCGAGGCGGTGATGACCGCGGTGCGGATCGCGCGCGCGGTGACGGGGCGATCAGGCGTCGTCGCCCTGCGCGACGCCTACCACGGCTACTCGGACTCGGTCATCGGGACCGCGGGCCCGAAGTCCCGTCGGGGGGTTCCCGTCGGCCTGCTCGACGAGCTCATCCTCGTCGACGTCAACGACATCGCCGCCCTCGAGGCCGCCGTGAGCGAGCGCCCTGAAGGGCTGGCCGCGATCCTGGTCGACGCGATGCCGAACCGCGCCGGGATGATCGCGGTCACCCCGGAGTTCCTGCAGCGGGTGCGGGAGCTCTGTGACGAGCACGGGATCCTCTTCATCGACGACGAGGTGATCAACCTCCGCCAAGGACTGCATGGGGTCGCCGCCGAGCGCGGCGTCCTCCCGGACATCGTCGTGACCGGCAAGATCATCGGCGGCGGCTATCCCGCCGGTGCCGTCCTCAGCAGTCGCGAGATCATGGCCCAGTTCGACCCGGAGCGGTCGGACCCGCTCGAACAGGGAGGGACGTTCGCCGCCAACCCGCTGATGCTGCGGGCGGGGGCGGAAGCGCTGCGGCTGTTCGACCGCGAGGCGATCGCCCGGCTGAACGCGCTCGGCGAGCAGGCGCGCTCCTCGCTTGCCGAGGGTGTCGAGCGGCTCGGCTGGACGGTCCGCGGGGAAGGTTCGCTGTTTCGTCCGATCCCGCCGGATGACCTGACCGGGCCGGTGACCCGCCGGCTCTTCTGGGCAGCCCACGAGCGCGGTGTCTCGATCACGCCGACCGCCATGTGCGCGCTCTCGACCCCGATGGATGCCGACGTCGTCGGTCGCGCCGTCGAGGGCCTCGTGGACGCGATCGAGTCGGTTTCCAAGCCGGTCTGAGGGGTCGTCGATGACCACCTACGCCGTCGTCGACCCGGCGACCGGAGAGACGCTCAAAGAGTTCCCGACGGTCACCGACGCGGAGTTGCGGGCGGCGATCGGGCGAGCCGAGGCGGCGGCGAGGACCTGGGGCCGCGGCTCGACCGTCGCCGAGCGCGCGGCGCTGATCCGCAAGGTCGCCGAGCTGCACACCGAGCGTCGCCAGGAGCTCGCCGAGATCATCGTCGGCGAGATGGGCAAGCCGATCGGGCAGGC
>JAFDWG010000200.1 GCA_018268605.1 Actinomycetota bacterium
CACCTGATGGTACTCCGCTCGGGGCGCCGTGGATCAGCTGTAGCGCTGGACGACCCCGTCGGCGACCAATTCGAGCAGCCGGCGCTGTTCGGGATCGAAGCCGGTGCGGCCCAGCGCGTGCTTGCCGTCGGCCACCAGGTCGAGCGCCCGTGCCCGCACGGTGGCCAGGGCCCCGGTCGCCGCGATTTGGTCGCAGACCTCCTCGGCCCCGGCCGTGTCCAGCCCCGCCAGATCGATCTCGCGCAAGCCTGGATCGCGCTCGGCGGCCTCGATCAGCGGCAGGGTGACCGTGCCGTCGAGCAGGTCGGTGCCCCGTGCCTTGCCGGTGCGCTCCGGCGGGCCGGTGACGTCGAGCACATCGTCGAGCAGCTGGAAGGCGAGCCCGACGCGGGCGCCGAAGAGGCGAAGCTCGGGATCGTCGTGGCCGAGCGAGACGGCGCACTCGAAGAGCGCCGCGGTCTTCAGCCGACAGCGGTGGAGGTAACGCTCCTTGGTGATCGTCAGGTCGAAGGCGTCCTGACGCTGGGCCAGCTCACCGCGGGCGAGCGCCACCGCGGCGTCGGCGAGCAGCAGGACCGAACGCCTGTCGCCCGCCTCGCTCAGCAGCGCGAATGCGCGTGAAAGCAGCAGGTCACCGGTGGCCAGCGCTCGGGCCCGGCCAGAGGACGCGGCGACGGTCGGCAGGCCGCGGCGCAACGGTGCCTCGTCGAGGACGTCGTCGTGGACCAGGGTAGCCATGTGGACCAGCTCGATCGCGGTCGCCGCGCGGACGGCGCTCGCCTGGCCCCCTTCGCCCGCGCAGAGCAGGACGAGCATCGGCCGCAGCCGCTTGCCGCCCGCGGCCAGCGTCGCCCCGGCGTCTTCGCCGAGCGGGCCTCCCCAGCCGTCGATCGCCTCGCGCAGCCGGTCCTCGACCTCGCCGAGCCGCACCGGTAGCCATCTCTGGGAGGCGTCGAGGACCGCCGTGACGGGCGGTGGAACGGCCGATCCGGGGGCCATCGGCTCCCCTAGCGCGAGGGCGCGCGCTTGGCGCCGCTGTGGATGGCGATGATCCCGCCTGCCAGCACCGTGTACCGGATCGCCGTGAAGCCCGCGCGGTCCATCTTCTCGGCCAGGCCGAGCGGCGAAGGGAAGCTGCGCACCGACTCCGGCAGGTAGCTGTAGGCCTCCGGCTCGTCGGAGAGGGCGCCGAGCAGCGGCACGATGCGGTCGAACCAGAGCGAGAAGAAGGTCGAGAGCGGCGGCCTCGTCGGCTGGGTGATCTCGAGGATCACGAGGCGCCCGCCCGGCTTCAGCACCCGGGCCATCTCGCGCAGGCCGCGGTCGAGGTCGGCCAGGTTGCGGACGCCGAAGCCGACCGTGACCGCGTCGAAGCGCTCGCCGTCGTAGGGGAGCTCGAGCGCGTCGGCCCACTCGAAGCGGACCCCCTCGGCATGGCGGGCGTCCGCCTTCTCCCGGGCGAGATCGAGCATCGGCTCGGAGAAGTCGCAACCGACCACTCGCCCTCCCGGCGCGACCCGCCCGGCCAGCTCGAAGGCGAGGTCGCCCGTCCCGCAGCAGACGTCGAGTGCCGACTCGCCGGCCGCGAGGCCCGCCCGCTCCGCCGCCTGCTCGCGCCAGCGGTGGTGGAGCCCGGCGGTCATCACGCCGTTCAGCGTGTCGTAGTGCCCGGCCACCCGGTCGAACATGCGGTTGACCTGACCGGCGAAGTCAGGCGATGAGCGATTGTCGTTGATCGTGTCCATGGGGAAAGGAGGACGTTACTCGCCCTCACCCGATCGATACGGGCCGCGGGCGCCGATCAGTTCAAGGAGGAGAGGAAGTCTGCGAGCTCGTTCAGTTTCTTCGGCGGCAATTCCCGGAACGAAGGCATGATGCTTGGGCCGATTTCGACCGAGCGGACGATCGCCGCGCGCGGGATCCGGGCACCGATGTGGGTCAGTTCGGGACCCGGCCCGTTGTTGCCGTTCTCACCCAGCTTGTGGCAGGCGAGGCAGCCGGAGCCGGCCACGATCTCGGCGCCCGCCTTGTATTGGGGTGCGACCTTCATGTCGATCTCCGTCGGCGAGCCCGAGACGGCGCCGGCGTAGGTGAGGTAGCCCATCGCCAGGATCGTGAGGATCCCGGCGGTGGTCGCCAGCGGGCGGCGCTCCGGTCGGCGCTCCGGTCCTTTGTCGTAGAACGGCAGCAGCAGGAGCAGGACCATGCAGATGGTCGGGATGCCGATCGTCGCCAGCGGCACGAGCTCTGGCGGCTTGATGATGCGCAGGACCTCGAAGAGGAAGAAGAAGTACCACTCGGGACGCGGCACGTAGGTGGTCGTCGTCGGGTCGGCCTTCGGGCCCTGCTCGGCGCCCAGGAGCAGCGACATCAGGATGATCACGCCGACGACGACGAGCGCCATCACCGAGTCCTTCATCACCGCATAGGGGAAGAACGGCTTCCCTTTCTTCTTGAGGAGCTCGTATTCCTCGAGGTATGCCTGCTTCTCGTGCGCCTTCATCAGGCCGTCGCTCCCCCGCCGTTATGGCCGTCGATCTGGACGCCGGCGATGGTCGAGCCGCTGCCGTTCGGGCTGTAGCCGTTGCCGGACACCGCGCCCGCGTCGAGCTCCGTGGTCGGCTCGGCGACCCGCGGCGTGTTGCCGATCCGGGTCCAGGGCGGCGCCGTCGTGCCGAGCTTGACCACCAGGTACATGTGGGCGCCGATCAGGGCGATCAGCGCGCCCGGCACCAGCAACATGTGGATCGCGTAGAAGCGCGAGAGGGTGGTCGCCCCGAGCTCGGGGCCGGCGCGGAGGAAGTCGCTCAGGTACGGGCCGACGATCGGGCCGGTGCCGTTGATGTTGATGCCGACGATCGAGGCCCAGTAGGAGCGTTGGTCGAACGGCAGCAGATAGCCGGTGAAGGCCATCGTCATCGTCAGGATCAGGATCACGACGCCGATCACCCAGTTGAGCTCCCGCGGGTACTTGTAGGCGCCGAAGAAGAAGGTCCGGCCCATGTGGAGGAAGACCAGGATCACCATCACGCTGGCGCCCCACTTGTGCATCCCGTGCACGAACTGGCCGAGGAAGACGTCGTTGTTGATGTGGGCGATGGAGCTGTAGGCCTGGGTCGTCGACGGCGTGTAGAACATCGCGAGGAAGACGCCGGTCACGGCCTGGACGATGAAGGCGAAGAGCGCCGCCGAGCCGAGCGTGTAGAACCAGTTCGTCCCTTTCGGCACCTTGCGGAAGAGCATCCCGGTGAGGAAGCCGCTGGCCGCCATCCGCTGATCGATCCAGGCGAGCGCCTCGGTCGGTGCTTCCAGGGCCTGTTCCCCGACGCGGCCCATCTCGCCGGGACGCTCGGGCGGCGCGGACTTGAGGTCCTGCGGCGCAGGCGTTTTGGGCACGCCGGCTTCGCCGGGCTTCGGCGTCTTGCGCAACGGCGCGGGAACGAGTAGGTCGGAAAGCTTCGGCATCTATCTGATCAAGGGGGCGGGAAGGTCGAGGGCCGCGGCGGGTAAAGGTATTCCCAGACGCCGCCGGTGAACTCTCCGGGGTCGCGGGCGCGGACCGGCTTCAGCTGCGAGGTGACGCTGTAGCGCGGGCCGACTTCGACCTCTCCCTTGGTGATGCGGGTCTGGAAACGGTCGAGCGGGCGCACCGGCGGGCCGCCGATCCGCTTGCCCTGGAAGTCGTAGACGCCGCCGTGGCACGGGCAGATGAAGTTGCCCGCCGCCTGGACGAAGCGCACCGGGCAACCCAGGTGGGCGCAGCGG
>JAFDWG010000201.1 GCA_018268605.1 Actinomycetota bacterium
TGCTGGCCTGGGCGGAAGCGGGCTTCAACTGCTTCGGCCCGCTCGACAAGGAGCGGACGGTGGAGGGGTTCCCGGTGGTCGAGGGGCTGATCAAATACCTCCACGACGAGTCCCTCCCCGGGCGGCTGCGCGAGGACAGCTGGGGCCGCCGCCTCTTCGACGCGGGCGCCCGCGGCGAGGTGGCCGCGAGCAAGTGCCCGGTGATGCTGAACGCCTACGTCACGCCGAGCCTCGACACCACGATCAACGCGATCAGCAGCGGCATCTGGCTCTTCGCCCGCCATCCCGACCAATGGGATGCGGTGCGCGAGGACCCCGACCTGATCCCCAACGCGGTCAACGAGATCGTCCGCCTCGAGTCCCCGGTCACCGCCTTCACCCGCTTCGTCAAGGAGCCGCGGACGGTCGACGGGGTCGAGCTCCCCGCCGGCTCGCGGGCGATCGTCATCTTCGCCTCGGCCAACCGCGACGAGCGCCAGTGGGAGGACCCGGATCGCTTCGACGTCCGTCGCGAGGGTGCGGCGCGACAGCTCGGCTGGGGATACGGGGAGCACGCCTGTCTTGGCATGGGCCTGGCCCGGCTGGAGATGAAAGCCGTCTTCGGCGCGCTCGCCCGGCACGTGCGCCGCTTCGAGCTGCGCCACGCCGAGCGCAACATCAACATGTCTCTGCGCGGCTTCCGTGAGCTGGTGGTCGAGGTCGAGGCCGCCTGATCTCCGTCCCAGGCGAAGTAGAGGATGTCGCGGCGGTGTCGATGGACCACGTCGGGCTGTCGGTGGCTGATCTCGACGCGGCGGCCGAGTTCTACCGGCGCGCCCTCGGCTTTCAGCCCGAGCTGGATTTCGAGCTCCCCTTCGACGATGTGCGCGGCGCGATGATGCTCCATCCGAGCGGGTTGCGGCTGGAGTTGTTCGAGCGGCCCGGCGCTGCGCCGGGCATCCAGGGTAGCGACCCGCGGGAGGCCCTCGCGACGCACGGGTATGGCCACTTTGCACTCACCGCGACAGCCCTCGAGCCGGTGTACGAGGCGCTCCTCTCCGCCGGAGCCGTCGGCGTCAGACCGCCTGGCCCCTCGCCTCAGGCGCGGGTCCAGATGGCGTTCGTCACCGACCCGGAGGGGAACCTGATCGAGCTGGTCGAGCGCGGGGAGGCTGGGTGAGCGGCGGCCTCGCCGGGGTTGTCGTGGTGGGGGCCGGGCTGGCAGGCGCGACCGTGGCCGCGAGCCTGCGTACGGTGGGCCATGAGGGCCCCGTCGTCGTGCTCGGCGACGAGAGACACCTTCCGTATCAACGACCGCCCCTCTCTAAGGACCATCTCAAGACCGAGGGCAAGGAGCTGCTGCCGATACGGCCAGAGGCCTTCTGGATCAAGAACGAGGTCGAGTTCGTTCTAGGCGCCCCCGCCGTCGCGGTCGACCGGCGCGACAAGAGAGTCCTTATGGCCGACGGTCGCGCCTTCGACTACGAGCATCTGGTTCTCGCGACCGGCGCATCGAACCGACCCCTGAGGGGCGCCGAGGGATCGCTGGGCTTGCGCACGGCAGAGGAGGCGTCCCTGCTTGCCGCGACCCTGCGGCCCGGGGCACGACTGGTCGTGATCGGCGCGGGCTTCATCGGCATGGAGGTTGCCGCCGTCGCCCGTGCCAGAGGTGTGGAGGTTGTCGTGGTCGAGGCCTTGGATCGTCCGATGTCCCGGTTGGTGTCGGTTCCCTTGTCGGAGTGGTTCGAGGTTCTGCACCGGGAGGCCGGCGTCCGCCTCGTGACCAACCAGCGCGTGGAGGCGGTAAAAGGCGACCTGGTGCATCTCGGCGGCGGGGAGGTGCTGGGGGCGGACGCCGTCCTGGTCGCCGTGGGCGTGACGCCGAACACCGTGCTTGCCGAAGAGGCCGGCCTCCAGGTCGACGACGGGATCGTCGTCGACGCCCATTTGCGGACCAGCGATCCGGCGATCCGGGCGGTGGGGGACTGTGCGCGGTTTCCGTCCACCGACGGCTCGACTCGCCGCCTGGAGTCGGTTCAGAACGCCTCTGATCAGGCTCGCACCGTCGCCAACGCGATCATCGGCAAGCCGGAGCCCTACCTGTCGGTTCCCTGGTTCTGGAGTGAACAGTTCGGCCACAGGCTCCAGATCGCGGGAGTGGCCCCGCCCGATTCGACCACCCTTCTCCGCGGCGAGCCGGGCAGCGAAGACGGCTTCTCGATCCTCCGGCTCGTCGACGGCCGGCTCGCGTCGGTGGAGTCGATCGACCGTCCTCGCGATCACCTCGCGGCGCGGAAGCTGCTCGGCGCGGATGGGGCAGTGGACTCGATCGACCTTGACGCCGCCTCCGATCCTCATGTTCCTCTGCACGATTCCGTGGCCCCGGCGAAGTTCGCGGATCGCCCACGGCGCTGACCTATGCTTCCCCAGCGGTGACGCCGAGTTCGAGAACGCCGGGTTCGACCCTTGCGCTGAGCGCCGACGCCGATCACATGCGCCTGGCCGGCCTACTGCGGCGTGCCCACACCATCGCCCTCGACACGGGCGTCGCCCCGGGGGTGGTCCGCCCGGTCATCTCGGACTCCTGGCAGCGCTCGGTCGCGGCCGGCGTCGACCCGGAGCGTCCCGCGCCGCGGATCCTCGACGCTCGGCACACCGCCGCCCGCCTCGCGACGCATCCGGTCGCTCCGTTGCTCTCGCGAGTCAGCGCGCTGCTCCGCCAGGCTCTGGTCGAGTCGCGCTACTTCGTCGCCTTCAGCGATGCCGACGGCGTGCTGCTGTGGACCGAAGGCTCGCGGCAGGCGCTCCGCACCGCGGTCGCACCGCGTTTCCTACCGGGCTTCCTTTGCAGCGAGGATGGCGTCGGCACCAATGCGATCGGAACCGCACTGGCACTCGACCAGCCGGTGCAGATCTACTCGGCCGAGCACTACAGCCGGCTGCTTCACGGGTGGACCTGCGCCGCTGCCCCGATCCACGATCCCGACACCGGCGAGACGCTGGGGGCGATCGACCTCTCGGGTGACTTTCGCACGGCACACCTCCACGGCCTTCCGCTCGTCACCGCGGTCGCCACGGCGGCCGAGGCGTGGTTGGCCGGCGATCGCCGTGTCGTCGAGGAGCGGGCCGAGGCGGTCGCGGTCGCCATCGCCGGGCGGGACCGTGCCGTCGTCACCACCTCACGGGGACGGATGGAGATGAACCTGCGCCACACCGAGATCCTCGCTCTGCTGGCGTTGAACCCCGCCGGGATGACGGTACGCGACCTGGCGCTCGCTCTTTACGGCTCGGTCGAGCCGGCCACCACGGTTCGGGCGGAGGTCACGCGGTTGCGCCGACGCCTCGGCGCCGACGTCGTCCTCAGTCGTCCCTACCGCCTCCATGAGCGCGTCTCCACCGACGTCGGCGAGGACTCGGTCGGCCTCTTGCCCGAATCGCGAGCGCCGGGGATCGTCGAGGCCCGGTGCAGCCTCGACGCAGCCTTCCAGCTCGACTAGCTCCGGCTGGTCTCCCCGCTTAGCCTGCCGCCGCGCCCGGCAGCCCTGGGCGGCGACCTACCGAAAGTCGAGGAGATGACGATGAGCAAGACTTTGGCCGGAGCCTGCCTGTGCGGAGGCGTCGAGTATGAGGTGACCGACCCGGAGGCGATGGGCGTCTGCCACTGCACCCGCTGCCAGCGCTGGACCGGCTCCAGCCTCACGGGCGTCGTGGTCGCGGAGGAGAACTTCAACGTCACCAAGGGCGCGGACCTGGTCAAGCACTACGAGAGCGAGTTCGCCCC
>JAFDWG010000202.1 GCA_018268605.1 Actinomycetota bacterium
GCCTTCGTCGCCGAGATGGACTTCCCGCTGGCGCCGGCGGTGAAGATCGCGCTCGCCGAGGCGGTCGAGCTCGACGACACCGGCTACGGGTATCCGGAAGCGGCCGGGCTGGCCGAGGCGTTCGCAGGCTTCGCCAGGGAGCGGCTGGGCTGGGAGGTCGACCCGGCAGGCGTCAAGGCCGCCCCCGACGTGGTCAACGCGATCGCCTCGCTGCTGCGGGTGATCGCCAGGCCCGGCGACCGGGTCGTCATCAACACGCCGGTCTACACGCCTTTCTTCGGGATCATCGAGGAGCTCGGGCTGGAGCTGACCGAAGTGCCGCTGGTCGAGGGGCAGCTCGACGTCGACGGGATCGACGCGGAGTTCCGCCGCGGCGCCGTCGCGCTGATCCTCTGCAGCCCCCACAACCCCACCGGCACGCTCCCGACCCACGGCCAGCTCGGCGCCCTCGCCGCCGCCGCCGCCCACCACGGCGCCTGGGTCCTGAGCGACGAGATCCACTCGCCGCTGACCCTCCCCGGCGCCCGCCACGTCCCCTTCCTCAGCGTCTCCGAGGAGGCGCGGGAGCACGGCATCGCACTCGTCTCCGCCTCCAAGGCGTTCAACCTCGCGGGCCTCGGATGCGCCCAGTTCGTGACCGCATCCGAGCGCGCCGGCGAGGTGGTCGGGAAGCTGCCCTTCATCGCCACCCACGCGGGCCACTTCGGCATCCTCGCCACGGTCGCCGCCTACCGCGAGGGCGCCGCCTGGCTCGACGACGTGATCGCCGTGATCGACCGCAACCGCGCCCTGCTCGCCGAGCTCCTGGCGGAAAGCCTGCCCGAGGTCGCCTACACGCCGCCGCGCGCCGGCTACCTCACCTGGCTCGACCTGCGAGCGCTGGGGCTCGGCGACGACCCAAGCGAGGCGCTGCTCGAGCGTGGCCGCGTCGCCCTCAACCCGGGCCCGTCCTACGGCCCGCAGGGCAAGGGCTTCGCGCGACTCAACATCGGCACCTCCCCGGCACTAGTCGAGGAGGCGGTCAAGCGGATCGTGAAAGGGGTGGGACGGTGAGCGACGAACCGACGGGGGCGCCGCAGGTGGCGGAGTTCGAGATCGAGCCGATCGAGGAAGAGGCACGGCGCTGGCTGGACGCGCTGGAAGCGGAGACGGGGCCGCTCGACCTCTACGACACCCACACCCACTTCGGCCGCAACGACCCCGACGAATTCCGCCAGGAGCCCGAGCAGCTGATCGCGACGATGGAGTACGCCGACGCGCGGGCGATCACCTTCCCGATGCACGAGCCCGATGGCTATCCGGCGGCCAACGACGAGGCGAGGGCGATCGAGGCCCGCGCCGAGGGTCGGATCGTCCACTTCTGCCGGGTCAATCCGCACGACGGTGCGCTGGCCGAGGCGGAGCGTTGCCTCGACCTCGGCGCCCACGGGATCAAGCTCCATCCGCGCGCCGAGCAGTTCGCGATGTCGGAGGCGGCAGTCGAGGACCTGACCCGGCTCGCGCAGGAGCGGGGCGTGCCGATCCTGATCCACGCCGGCCGCGGCATCCCGGCGCTCGGCCAGGACACCCTCGAGCTGGCGCAGCGCTACCCCGGCGCGCGCTTCATCCTCGCCCACGCGGCGGTGTCGGACCTCGCCTGGCTCTGGCGCCTGATGCCCGAGCACCCGAACCTCTTCGTCGACTCCTCCTGGTGGAACCCCGCCGACTTCGTCGCCCTCTTCAGCCTCGTGCCGCCCGGGCAGATCCTCTGGGCGAGCGACAATCCCTACGGGCAGCCGCTCCACGCCGCCGCCTTCCAGCTGCGCTACGCGCTCCTCGTCGGGCTCTCCCCGGACCAGATCCGGGAGATCGCGGGCGGCCAGATCCAGCGCATCCTCGCCGGTGAAGAGCCGCTCGACCTCGGCCCGGCGCCCGGCCCGCCCGGGGCGCAGGACCCCGGGATGGAGCGCGTCGTCTCCCACCTCACCACGGCGATGGGACGGGCGATGGCCGAGGGCGACCCGACCGAGTCGGTGGCCCTGGGACGCCTGGCGGTCGACATCGACGGCCCGGAGGCCGAGTCGGGTCGCGCGATCCTGCGCCTGATCGACCTCGCCGACGAGCACGTCGGCCCCCCGCCCCCAGGCCGCCGCTTCCCCCGCGCCGCCCAGTTCGTGATGTCGGCGCTGGCGGTGGCGCGGACGCCGGGCATCGCCCTGCCGCCGGAGGCTTGACGCGCGACCGGCGCCGTGATCGGCTCCGAGCGATGAAGACGATCTTCACCGTCGGCGTCTACGGGGCCGACCTCGACGGATTCCTCGCGGCGTTGCGCGACGCCGGCGTCGACCTCCTGCTCGACGTGCGCCAGCGGCGCGGCGTGCGCGGGGCGCAGTACGCCTGGGCGAACGCGGCGCGCCTCGAAGCGTCGCTGCGCGAGGCCGGCATCGGCTACCAGCACCTCCCCGAGCTCGCGCCCACCACCGCGATGCGGGAAGCGCAGTACGCGGCCGACGCCGAGAAGGGCGAGGGCAAACGCGACCGCACCGTCCTCGCCCCGGCCTACGTCGAGCTCTACACCGAGCAGGTCCTCGACCCTGCCGACCTCGAGCCGTTGATCCGCTTCGTCGGCCGCTCGAACGCCGCGCTGTTCTGCGTCGAGCGCGACGCCGCCGCCTGCCACCGATCCCTGATCGCGGCCCGCCTCGCCCGCGAGACCGTGGCGAAGATCGTCAATCTCCGCCCCTGACCCCCGGGCTCAGCCGATCGGTTCGATCGGCAGCTGCGGGCGAAGGTGCGGCCGGCCTGGGAGGTGTGGCGCTTGAGAGGAAGAGGCGGGCGGCCGACAGCGGCCCGTGCGGACGGGAGGTCATCGCCCTGAGATCGGCAGCGACCCGACGCGCCTTTGGCGGGGTACCTTGCGGGCATGGCCGAGGACCCGTTCCACCTGCAGCGCTTCGTCGACGCCCAGGAAGACTCCGCGATCTACGCGCGGGCGCTCTCCGAGCTGCGGGCGGGCCGCAAGCAGGGCCACTGGATCTGGTTCGTCTTCCCGCAGATCGCGGGCCTGGGACGAAGCCCGCTCTCGCAGGCCTATGCGATCCGCTCCCTCGAGGAGGCCTGCGCCTACCTCGAGCACCCGCTGCTCGGGCCGCGCCTGCGCGACTCGACCGAGGCGCTCCTCGCCGCCGCCCCGGGCACATCGGCCGAGGCGATCCTCGGCGGCATCGACGCGATCAAGGTGCGCTCATCGATGACGCTCTTCCACCGCGCCGCGCCCGAGGAGCGGCAATTCGCCGAGGCGCTCGACCGCTTCTACGGCGGCGAGCCGGATCCGGAGACGGACCGCCGCCTCTGAGGGAAGCCTCAGTAGCCGGCCGGATGGCGGACGACGTAGCCCGCCGTCGAGACCATTTCGGGGTGCCAGCGGGGCCCGGTGCCAGTCGAGTCCCCGGCGGTGTCCCAGCGGACCCCGTCGATGACGGCGAAGGCGTGGCCGGCGTTGGCGTAGATCGTGATCCAGCGGCCCTTCCCCGGCGCTCCCCAGGTCATCATTTCGCCGGAGTCCATCGGGGTCGTGACCAGGCCCGCGCCGTGGAGCGCGTAGCTGACCGCCCCGGAGCAGTCGTAGCCGGGGCTGGCCCAGCGCGCGTGTCCGCCACCCCAGATGTAGGGGAGCGTGTGGATGCGGTTGGCGGCCGCGATCGCCGCCTTCACCGCG
>JAFDWG010000203.1 GCA_018268605.1 Actinomycetota bacterium
GGAGCGGAGCTCCTGGCTGTTGCGGGGCGGGGACGGGCGACCGTTGCGGCCGCCGGGTGCCCTTGGAGGCGCCGACGATGCCATCGACCTATGAGGCTAGAGGGTCGCGGGGCGGCGCACTAGGCCTCGACCTCTTGCGGGCGTCTCTGCGGGCTCGACGTTCGGAACTCCCAGGCCTCCGGTTTCCAGCGCGCCAGCGCGCCCTGGGCGATAGCGAAGGCGGCCAGCGCGACGATCCAGCCGAGCGCCCAGTCGACCCAGTAGTGGTTGGCGGTGACGATCACGACCCAGGCGACGAGGATCGGCCAGAAAGCCCACCAGGCCTTCGCCCACCAGTGGCGGCAGACCGCGAAGCCGGTCGCACCGATCATCAGCGCGAAGGCGCAGTGCATGCTGGGCACCGCCGCGTACGGGTTGATGAAGACCTTGGCGATCGGCGAGTTGTGGTTGAGCGAGCTGTACTTCGTGACCGTGTCGATGAATCCGTCACCCGGGAACATCCGCGGCGGCGCGGTCGGGAAACCGATGTAGCCGATCATCGCCAGGCACATCGAGACCACGAACATATTGCGGACGAAGTAGTACGAGTCGTTGCGGAAGAGATAGAGCCAGATCAGGAAGCCGAGGGCGATCGTGAACTGGGCATTCAGATAGAGGAAGTTCGCGACATCGATCGTCCAGTGGGCGGGGAGGAAGAACTTCTGCAGGGCGGGCTCGAAGAGCGAGTGAGTGGTGCGCTCGAAGTCGATGATCTGGGCGCCGTGGTTGATCGCGTCGCGGCGACTCGAGTCGGCCACCCCACGTCCGAAGTCGTAGATCAGGTCGACGCCGACGAGAATCGCGAGTTGGCGCCCCGCGTCGCCCCATCCCTTGGGCATCCGAGCGCTTACGGCAGAGAAGGCACGCGACATGAAAGCTTCATTGTAATCCTGGACTAAGCAGGGCCCTTGACGATGGCGACGACCTCCCCCAAGAAGCGGAAAGACAAACCGGACTGGCGGCGCCCGGATCGGCGCCGCGTGCGGGCGATCCGCGAACGCCTGCGGGAGATGTACGGGGTGCCCGTCAACCAGCCGAACCGACGGCCGCTCGACGAGCTGGTGCTGACGATCCTGTCCCAGCACACCAACGACACCAACAGCGGGCGGGCCTTCAAGCTGCTGAAGGAGCGCTTTCCGACCTGGGACGAGGTGCGCGACGCGCCGGTCGGCGAGGTCGAGGACGCGATCCGGCCGGGCGGGCTGGCGCAGCAGAAGGCGCCGCGGATCCAGGCGATCCTGCGGGAGCTCGGACCCGAGCCGAACCTCGACTGGACCGAGGACGCGCCGATCGAGGAGTCGCGGGAGTACCTGCTCTCGCTGCCGGGCGTGGGGCGGAAAACCGCCGCCTGCGTGCTGATCTTCAGCTGGGGACTGCCGGAGATCCCGGTCGACGTCCACATCCACCGGGTCGGCGGGCGGCTCGGGCTCTTCCCGGCGCAGGCCTCGCTGGAGCGCGCCCACGACGAGATGATGGCGATCGTGCCGCCCGAGGACGCCTACGAGCTACACGTCAATCTGATCCGGCACGGGCGCACGCTCTGCCGCCCCAAGCCGAAGTGCGGGGACTGCGACCTACGCCGGATGTGCCCTTGGTATCGGAGCCTCGACGCCTCTGGGGATGGCGCGAGTTAGTATCCGCGCCGCCTCTCCATGAAGAAGAGCACTTTCATCACTTTCGGCCTTACGGTCTTCGTCCTCGCGGTTGTCATCCCGTGGCTCGCGTTCCGCGGCAGCGGTGACGCCAACACGGGCGCCGAGAAGGTCCCCGCGCACCTGAAGGCGGGCCAGGCCCTGTTCCAGACCAACTGCGGCACCTGCCACACGCTCTACGCGGCGGGCACCGACGGCAACTACGGCCCGAACCTGGACGAACTGCTCGCCCCGACCGGCCCGCCGGAACCGGGCCCGACCGGCGAAAAAACCGCGAAATCGACCGCCGAACGCGTCCTCAACGCGCAGAAGGAAGGCGTCGATTCCAACGCCCCCGGCCGCATGCCTCCGGCGATCCTGAACCCGGAGCAGCAAAAAGAAGTGGCCGAATTCGTCGGCGCGGTTGCGGGCGAGGGTTGAGCCCTTTCCTTTCGTAGTTCTGGCGGTCTCCTTCCCGGGCCGTGGCCGAGACGGCCGTGCTCGCCGCCACCGCCTTGCGTCCCTTGCGGACTGATGGGCCGAAAACCGCTCTATTTCAGCGTTTTTCGGCCCATGAACATCGAGCCGCGCTACGGCAGGAGCTTCAGCGTGCTGAAGAGGCCGGCGTGGTCGGAGTCCCAGAAGCCGTTCTGGGGCTTGCGGCCGGTCACCGAGCTGTTGACCAGCTTCACCTGCTTCGGATCGCGGGTCATGATGTGGTCGACCTTGTGGTCGAACTGGCTCGCGGAGCCGCCGTCGGCGACGGGGAGCAGTGAGGTCGTCAGGCAGCAGCCCAGGGGTTCGTAGGTGCTGCGTTCGCGCATGCCCGCCTTGACGAGGGTTTCGTAGGCCTGGCCGTCACCCGGCTGGACCGCCGTCTTGGTGTCGGAATTGAGGTCCCCGACCAGGATCGTCGGCAGCTTGTTGGTCAGCGGGCCGTTCGCCGCCACCAGTTCGGCCGCCTGCTGAGCGCGGATGCTCGGCACGACCGTCTGCGGGTCGAACGATTCCAGGTGGGTGTCGACGAAATGGAACGGCTCCGAGCCGTTGACGGTCGCGTCGACCGAGGCCCAACCGCGGACGACGGTGACCTTGGCGCCCGAGATTTCCTCGGTGAGCAAGCTCTTGAAGTGGCCCGTACGCGGGTTGGAGGTCTTCACTTCTCCCCCGACCTTCGCCAGGATCACGTCGCGCATCGTCAACCGCCCGTTGATCTCGGCGTTCTTGATCAGTGAGTTCGGCCCGTCGTTGGGCACCCCGTTTTCGTCGGCGGGGGCTTCGAAGTCGAACTCCGGGTTGACGACCGCGGCGCGATAACGCTTCTTGCCCTTGTTCAGCGCCGCGAGCAGTTCCTTCAGGTAGTCGTAGCGGACCGTTTCGGCGTGCGGCGCGGAGCCACCGAGAAGCGTTTCGAGGCTCGGCGGGCCGGTGCGCCACTCGGCGACCTCCTGCAGGCCGACCAGGTCCGGTTCCGTTTCGAGGATCTCCTTGGCGAGCCCCTTGGCGCGCACCGGGAAGTCGTTCTCGGTGACTTCGCGCAGGATCTGGCCGGTCGCCGCGGTGAAGGCTTCGACGCCTTTGGCGGAGATCGCGGGGCCGAGATCGGCACCGAGGTAGATATTGCGGCTCATCACCTTGATTTCGGTGGGCTTCTTGGTCGGCTGCTCGGGCTTGGCGGTCGCGCCGAACGGAGCGATCACGAGGAGCGCGAGCAAAGCGGTGGCCAGGAACGCCGGGGCGGCAAGGCGCAGGCGCGGATGGACGTGATTCAAGACTCTTCCCTCCTCCAGTTGGGGACTTCAACCTAGCGCTCGCAAAAAGTTCGTGGATCTCCTTGAGTGGCTCGCGATTATCTGCCATACTGCCACTTAGATTTCTTAGGCATAGTTAACGAAACCCCTGGAGGGAGCAGCAAAAGTGGCAAAAACGATCGGAATCGACCTGGGAACGACCAATTCCTGCGTCGCCGTCATGGAGGGCGGAGAGCCAACCG
>JAFDWG010000204.1 GCA_018268605.1 Actinomycetota bacterium
GTCAGATGGATGGTTTCCGGCGGCGAACGCAGCAGACCCCAGAGCCAGGCGGCGGAAAGATGGCTGGCGACGGAGGGGTATGAAGCCAGAACCGCCGCCATGCATCGTCCCTCCCAGGTGAGTCGCTGCTGCCCGACGACGTAAACGCCTTGATGGACTCGGTGCAGCCGCCCCACTCTCGCGGCCTTCGCGACCGAGCTCCTCGAGTAGCCGAGCGAGTCGAGCTGCCTCGTCGCGACGACGCCATGCTGTTCGGTCGCCAGTTCCGCCAGCGCTCCATGTCGAACCCAGTGTCCTTTGTCGCCCACAGGGCGACAAAGGACACTGGGTTCCTTTTTTTGCCCCCCGGGGCAGGGATTTAGCCGTTAAGTCCGGGGACGGGGGTGCCGTGCTTGCGCTTCGCGCAGTTGAATGGAGGCGGGTCCTGAGGGTCGATGAGGGCTCGGCCTTCGGGGCGGCCGGTGGCCGGTTTCGGGGGGACGGCGGGGTGGGTTTTCGTTTTCGGTTTGCCGGGGACGGCGGGACGGCCGCGGCCGCACTGGATCGAGATGTCGGCGGTGCCGTCGCGGGCGTCGATCACGTCGTCGCCGCCGTTGCCGATGAAGACGTCCTTGCCGGGCTGGCCGAGGATCGCGTTCGGGCGGTAATTGCCGATCAGGATGTCGGGGCCGAATGAGCCCTCCATGTCCTCGTCGGTCGGCGAGAGGTGGACCTGGTCGCAGCCGGGGATCGCGTCGATCCAGGCGGTGTGCAGGGGGAAGGAGACGATCAGCCGGCCGGGGTGGTGGCCGATCTCGGCGAAGGAGGCGTCGTCGCGGCCGCCGCCGCCGACCAGCGCGCCGCCGGAGCAGCCGCCGCCCGCCGCCAACAGGTCGCCGTCGGGCCCGCCGTAGAGGAAGGTCGGGCCGGGGACGCCGCCGACCAGGCCGTCGGCGCCGACGCCGCCGTAGAGCTTGTCGGCGCCGGGCCCGGACTGGAGCAGGTCGTCCTCGGGGCCGCCGCGGATGACGTCGTCGCCGTAGCCGCCGTTGACGCGGATGAAGCCGACCTCGACCAAGGAGCCCTTGACCCGAAAGCTGTCGTCGCCTGGCCCGAGATCGGCCACCAGCCAGCGTGCCGGGCCGTCGAAGGGGCAGAGGACTTCCCTCGCGGCGCCGGGCGCGCCGGCGCGGTGTTCGCAGCCAGGGCCGGCGGCGAGGCCCTTCGCCGCGTCGACCTCGAGGGTGTTGCTCGGAGCGTCATAGGCGACGGTGAAGTCGTCCGGCCCGCGGCCGCCGACGATCTGCACGCCTCCGCCTCCCCCGGGCGCCTCGTCCATCTGCACGTAGGCGCTCCCCGGCAGCCTGCGTTCCGGCCCGCACGAGGTGGTCCGACCCGGCGCGCCGCGGCAGCTGTCGGTCCCGACGCCGCCGTCCAGCGAGTCGGCTCCGCCACCGCCGATCAGCGTGTCGTTTCCCGGCCCGCCCTTGATCTCGTTGGGGCCGCCGTTGCCGCTCAGCGTGTCGCGGAAGGCCGAGCCTTCGAGGTCCTCGAATTGGTAGAGCTTGTCGTGGCCGTCGCCACGGGCGACGTGGGCGCGCAGGCTGGCCCAGACGCCGGAGGTCCCGTTCAGCGAGACCGCGGTCGCGAAGGAGGCGATGTCGTGCCTCCCCGGCCCGCCCGACATGCGGTCCCAGCCGTAGTCGCCGTGGACGAGGTCGTAGTCGCCCGGCCCGCCGTTGACCGTGTCGATGCCGAGCCCGCCGGAGACGTCGTCGTAGGAGCCCGGGCCGCCGACCACCTTGTCGTCGCCGAGATCGCCGAACACACGGTCGGCTCCCTGCCCACCGAAGACTTCGTCGTTGCCGCGGCCGCCGTGGACCGTGTCGTTCCCACCGCCGCCGCAGATCAGGTCGTTGCCGAGCTCACCGAAGATCGTGTCGTTCCCCGGGCCGCCCCAGATCACGTCGCGCCCCGGCGTGCCGCGCAGGACGTCGTCCCCCGCGGTGCCGACGATCGTCGCCCGCCTTCCGTGGCAGCGGTGCACTTCTTCTTCGGCCGGCGACGCCCCCACGGCGGCGATCGCCTGGGCGGCGATGCCGCCGAGCGCCGCGAGTGCGAGGAGAAGCGCCCCTCGCAGCCTCACGCGAGGCCGAGCGCCTGCTCGACCGGCACGTACTCCGTGCCGACACCCTCGGCCACCGCCTCGTGGGTCACCTTTCCCGCCGCCACGTTGACTCCGGGACGCAGGCCCGGGATCCGCTGCATCGCCCCGGCCAGCCCCTCGTCGGCGATCGCGATCGCGTAGGGCAGCGTCGCGTTGGTCAGCGCCTGGGTCGAGGTGATCGGCACCGCGCCGGGCATGTTGGCGACGCAGTAATGGGTGATGCCGTCGACCTCGAAGGTCGGCTCGTGGTGGGTGGTCGGGTGCGAGGTCTCGAAGCAGCCGCCCTGGTCGATCGCCACGTCCACCATCACCGCCCCCGGTTTCATCAGCTTCAGCTGGTCGCGGGTGATGACGTAGGGCGCGCGAGCGCCGTGGACGAGGACGGCGCCGATGATCAGGTCGGCCCGCGGCAGCATCTCCTCGACCGCGAGCGTGGTCGAGTAGACGGTCGAGCAGCGCCCGTTGAAGATCACGTCGAGCTCGCGCAGCCGGTCGATCGAGCGGTCGAAGACGAAGACGTCGGCCTCCATCCCGATCGCGATGAAGGCGGCGTTCATGCCGACCACGCCGCCGCCGATGACCATCACGTTGGCCGCCGCCACCCCGGGCACGCCGCCGAGCAGGATCCCCCGGCCGCCCTCCGGTTTCTGCAGCATGTAGGCGCCCGCCTGGGTCGCGATCTTCCCCGCCACCTCGCTCATCGGCGCCAGCAGCGGCAGTCGCCCGTCGGCGTCCTCGACCGTCTCGTAGGCGACCGCGGTGACGCCGGACTGACACAGGCCGCGGGTCTGCTCGGGGTCGGGCGCCAGGTGCAGGTAGGTGAAGAGGAGCTGCTCGGGCCGCAACATCGCTATCTCCGATGCCTGCAGCTCCTTGACGTGAAGGATCATCTCCGCCTCGGCGAAGACCGCGGCGGCGTCGGGGACGATCCGCGCGCCCTGCAGCGAGTAGCGCTCGTCGGAGATCGCCGAGCCCTCCCCCGCCCCGGACTGGATCAGCACCTCGTGGCCGTGCTCGGTCATTTCGCGCACCCCGGCCGGGGTGATCGCGACGCGGTACTCGTCCGACTTGATCTCCGTGGGAACACCGATCTTCATAAGGCCACCAACTTCATGAGGACACCAGCTCCCTTGCTCGCAGTGCCAGCCAGAACTCGATGCGGTCGTGGGCGCGCGACAGGTCGCGCCCGGTCAACTCTTCCACCTTCCGCATCCGATAGCGAAGGGTGTGGCGGTGGCAGTAGACCTCGCGCGCGGCGCGCTCCCACTGCCCGTTCTGCTCGATGAACGCCTCCAGTGAGCGCAAAAGCTCACCGCCGTACTCCTCGTCGCCCTCCTCGATCGGGCCGAGGACCGAATCGCAGTAGAGGCCGAGGGCGTCGTCGTCCTGGATCGAGAGCAGCAGGGTGAAGGCGCCGAGGTCCCGCCACGAGGCGACCTCGGGGGCCGAGCCGTTGGCGAAGGCGGTCGCTTCGAGCGCGCAGCG
>JAFDWG010000205.1 GCA_018268605.1 Actinomycetota bacterium
GGCCGATCGAGGAGAACGCTACTGCCGGCCGCTGAGGCGGGCGCGCCACTCGGCGTCGTCGAATTCCGCCGGCTCGGTCTCCTCGAGGAACCGCTGCAGGGTGGCTGCGAACCGACCCGGGCTCTCCAGCTGCGGGATGTGGCCGGCGTCGGGAAAGACCTCGAGGCGGCTGCCGGGAAGCTGAGCGTGGGCGGCGCGGCCGTGGGCGACCGGGATGATCGGGTCGCGCTCGCCCCAGATGATCAACATCGGCAGCGCCTCGGCGAGGTAGAGGCGGTCGAGGGCGGCGACGCGCTGGCCCTCGGTGTCGACGACCGCGTGGAGGGTCGAGAGAAAGGCCTTGCGCCGGTCCGTGTCGGCGAGCGCGGCGTAGGCGCGCCCGACCTCGGCCAGGTCGGCGTTCGGGCGCAGCCCGAGCTTGCCGAGGACGCCGGTGAGCCACGAGCCCGCGACCGAGCCTGGCCCCGCGGTGGCGCGGATGAAGAGGTCCGCGCCCGGGAGCGCCGCGGCGCGCAGGACCGCTCCGACCTCCGGCCCGAGCCCGCCGCTCGAGACAAGTACCAGCCGTTCCACCATCTCCGGGAACTGGTAGGCGAACTGGAGGGCGACGCCGCCGCCGAGGCTGTGGCCGACCAGCGTCGCGCGGTCGTGTCCGAGCGAGACCATCAGGTCCCGTAGTCCGCTCGCCAGGCTGCCGAGGCTGTAATCGCCGCCGCCCGGCTCCGAATCGCCGTGCCCGGGGAAATCGGGCGCCACGACGTGGTTACGGAGCGCCAGCGGCTCGATCACCGGATCCCAGTTGCGCGCCGTCCCCGCCATGCCGTGGATCAGCAGCAGCAGCGGGCCCTCGCCCGCCTCCAGGTAGCTGATGGAGCGTCCGTGGACGGAGGTCGTCTGAACGGTCGAGAAGCTTGCATCGATTTGTGCCACGGTCACATTGGTACCCCAAATCGCCTCGCGGGTGACACCACGTCGGGTGTTTTCAATACTGTCGCGCCGCAGTGAAGCTCCCAAAGATGAAGCGATCCGAGGTCCCGCCCGACGAACGCATCCCCCGTGGCGCGATCATCGTCGTCGCGATCGGCCTACTCGCCACGATCCTCGCCGCGGTCCTCAGCAACACCGGCTCCAACAGCGGTGAAGCGGCTCACCTCGAATTCGTCCAGAAGGCGAAGATCCCCGATTCCAAGGCGGTCAGCGTCCCGGGGAGCAAGAACCTCAAGATGCAGCTCGTCGGCGGCACGATCAAGGCGACCGGCACCAACGTCGCGGGCTACTCGCTGTACCGGGTCCTCTCGACGGTGAAGATCGACAAAGACGCCCGCATCGGCGGCGAAATGCTCTGCTCGACGCACGGCCTCGGGACGGGCACGCTGATCGCCCAGAGCTCCGGCGGCCTGCGGATGCTCTACCCGCGCTCCTCCGAAGAAGGCGTCTCCGGGCAGGAAATCCCGGAAACGGTGCTGGCGAAGTTCGCTTCCCATGGCCACCTGCTCGCGGTGCTCGAAGAAGTCACCGAAGACATGCCGGAAACCTTCACCACGATCCAGGGCGTCAAGGTCGGCTGGCCCGAATACGAAGAAGGCACCGAGCACATCCTCTACCACCTGCCGCACGGCAAAGCCAAGGCGACGGTCGAACTGCCCTTCTACACGGTCTGGAAATCGAAGAAACGGCCCGCCGCCCAGATCGCCTGCACGCTGGAAACGAATCTCGGCAAGGCGACCGTGGAAACGGAAGGTTCGCTGCCGCGCGTCTCCCCGCCGATCGACGAAGAAGCCGAAGAACTCAAACAGCAAGAACGCGAAGAAGAAGGCGAAGGGACCGAAGAAGGCGCCGAAGGCGAATAGCCGCCCTTCCGCGTGCCCTCAGCCCGCGGGCGCGACCAGCAGCTCCGGCCCTTCGGCCATTCCTTTCCCCACCTTGTTGAGCGCCGGATTGGCAGGCGCCCCTTCCATCCGCGCGGGGTCGAGCGGCCCGCACAGGGCGATCGCCTCCTCGGTCGTCAGTCGCGGGTCGAGCCAGGCCGCCTCTGCCTCGGCACTCGGCAGGATCGAGGGCATCCGGTCGTGGACGGGCTTGACGACCGCGTTCGGCGTCGTCGTGATCAGGGTCGCCGAGTAGAGGTAGCCGTCGGGGTCGACGCCGCGCTCATCGGGGTCGTCCCACTCCTTGCGCGTGCAGAGCCCGGCGAAGGCGAACGGCTCGCCGCCGTCGACGGTGAAGCGCCACGGTTGGCGCGGCTGCTTCGGGTCCTCCGCCTTCATCCACTCGTAAAAGCCGTCGGCGACGATCAGGCAGCGGTGGCGGAACTTGCCGACCAACGGCGCGTAGGCGCGGCTTTTCGTCAGGTTCTCCTTTTTCGCGTTGATCATCTTGTAGCCGACCTTCAGGTCCTTGGACCAGACAGGAATCAGACCCCAGCGCATGAGGCGCGCCTCCCGCTCGCCCTTCTCGGCCTCGGCCTCGTCAGGTGAGGACCGCACGACGAGGATCTCCTGCGTAGGCGCGACGTTGAAGCGACCCATGCCGGGCGGAGATTTCTCCTCGGCCTCGGCGCCGTCGCCGTCCTTGGCCGACTCTTTCGCCCCGCCGGACGCCCCGCCCTGTTCGAGGGCTTTCTCCAGTTCGACCTGGAAGCGGTCGGCGATCTTCTTCGTGTCCTTGGTGGTGACGGTGAAGCGTCCACACATCAGGGACGCACCTCCTTGTGCTCGCGGTACCAATCAACCGTACGACCTAGGCCGGTCCGCAGATCGACCGCGGGTACCCAGCCGGTCGCCTCGCGGAGCTTGGTCGAGTCGAGGTACTGGTCGAGGATCTCGCCCGCAGGCAGCCCGGGGCCGTACTCGGGCTCTACCTCCCCCCCGCCGACCTCGGCGGTCAGGTCGACGACCTCCCGTACCGAGCAGGGGCGGTCGCCACCCGCGTTGAACGCCTCCCCGAGTGCGCCCTCGCCGTCGAGCACCCTCGCGATCGCCAAGTAGGCGGACACCGCGTCGTCCACGTGGAGGAAGTCCCGCCGCGGCGCCCCGTCGGAGCGGATCTTCGGCGCCCGTCCGTCGACGACCGCGATCGCCGTCTCCGGCACCAGCCGGGTGAAGTTGAGGTCGCCGCCGCCGTAGACGTTGGCGAAGCGGCTGACGGCGAGTGGCAGGGCCCACTCCCGCGCCAGCCCGCGGGCCATCACGTCGGCCGCCGCCTTGGAGGAGTCGTAGGGATGGTCGGCCCGCAGCGGGAAGTCCTCGCGGTAGGGCAGCTCCGGCGCGGTGCCGTAGGCCTTGTCGGAGGAGGCGAAGACGACCTTTCCGACCTCGGCGTCGCGGCAGGCCATGAAGACGTTCCAGGACCCCCGCACGTTGACGTCCACGGTCTCGTGCGGGGAGCGGCGTGCGACGCCGACGATCGTCTGGGCGGCGAGATGGAAGACGGAATTACACCCCGCCACGGCCGCGGCGACGCTGTCGGCGTCGAGCAGGTCAGCCTCGACCAACTCGACTTCCTCGCGGACCCCGAGCAGGTCGAGCCCCGACGCGCGTGGCCCGCCGAGGTCGGTCAGCCGCGGGCCCGGTCGGTCGAGGACACGCACCGAGGTC
>JAFDWG010000206.1 GCA_018268605.1 Actinomycetota bacterium
CCACAACCTGGTGGCTGACCCGGAGACGACGGTGCAGGTCGGCTCCGAGGTGCTCCCGGTGCGCGCTCGCATCGCCGGGGCGGAGGAGCGCGAGCGTCTCTTCGCCAGGTTCGTCGCCATCTACCCCGGCTACGAGTCCTACCGTGAGCGCGCCCACCCTCGGGTCATCTCCCGGTCATCATCCTCGAGCCGCGCCCCTAGACGACCTGCTGGACCGCCCAGCGGTTGCCGTCGGGGTCGGCGAAGAAGACGAAGCGGCCCCAGGGGAAGTCCTGGACATCGCTGACCTCGATCTCCCGGGCCAGCAGCTCCTCACGGGCCGCCTCGATATCGGCGACCACCAACTGCAGGCCATCGATCGAGCCCGGTCGCATCTGATGGGCGCCGGTGGTGAGGGAGATGGAGCAGGCGGAGCCGGGTGGGGTGAGTTGGACGAAGCGCAGCTCATCGCTGACCTGGTGGTCGTGTTCGGCGACGAAACCCGCCTGCACGTAGAAGTCCTTGGCCCGGTCGACGTCGGCGACGGGGACCGGGATCAGCTCCAGGCGCCAGTCGAGTTTGGAGGCGGATGCGCTGTCGGTGCTCATTTCGTGGCCTTCCCGTAGAATTGACTTAGCATGCAAGTATCTTAGCAACTAAGAGAATGACTGACAAGCAAGAACTCATCGGGCGGCTGATCAGCGCGTTCCGCGACGCGGGAAGTCTGGACGGGGCGATCGAAGACCTGGCGGCGCATCGCCTCGGGATCTCACCGGCCGACCTGCGGTGCTTGAACGCGATCGAGAACGCCGGAGGACTCACCGCCGGCGACCTGGCACGGGAGGTGGGGGTGACGACCGGCGCGGTGACCGGAGCCATCGATCGCCTGGAAAAGGTCGGCTACGCCGAACGCGTCCCGGACCCGGGCGACCGTCGTCGTGTGCGCCTCGCGGTGACGCCCCACTTCCGCCAGGGCGCCGAGGCGATCTGGGCGCCGCTGGCCGCCGACTGGCAGCGCCGGATGGCGGCGCGCTTCACCGCGGCCGAGCTCGAGACGATCGTCGAGTTCCTCGACCTGGTCGGGGAGATCGGCGGCGAGCATCGCGACCGGCTGGCCGAGGAAGGACGGGGCCCGCAATAGAGTCTGGCGCCGTGGCCCCTAAAGCCCGACCGCCGATGACACCCTCCTCCGCGGGCGTCAGCGAACGGATGGCACGGGTTCGCCGCCGCGACACGGCACCGGAGCTAGAACTGCGCTCCGAGCTCCACCGGCGCGGCCTCCGTTACCGCGTCGACCGCCGACCGCTGAAAGGCGTCCCGAGTCGCGCCGACCTCATCTTCGGCCCCGCCAAGGTCGCCGTCTACGTCGACGGGTGCTTCTGGCACTCCTGCCCCGAGCACGGCACGATGCCCCGCTCCAACGAAGCCTTCTGGCGGGCGAAGCTCGCCCGCAACCGCGAGCGCGACGCGAAGGTGAACGCCCTCTTGGCCGAGGAGGGTTGGACCGTCGTCCGGATCTGGGAGCACGAGGCGATCGACGCGGCGGCCGACCGAGTGCAGGCGGCGGTCCGCGAGTCCCTAGGCCGCGAGCCTTGAGCTGTTCCTTTTGGCGCCCACAGCGCCAATAGGAACAGCTGGCGGGGTCTCGGCACGGAGGGCGGTGGCGAGGGACTCGGCGATGCGGCGCGCCAGCAGAGGTGGGACGGCGTTGCCGACCTGGCGGGCGACGCTCGACATCGCCTGGTCCTCGGGCAGGACGAAGTCGTCGGGGAACGACATCAGCCGCGCCGCCTCGCGGACCGTGATCGGCCGGTGGGCCGAGGGGTGGAGGTAGCGCCCTTTCTCGGGCTTGTAGAACTCGGTGCGGATCGTCAGCGCGGGGCGGTCCCACCAGAGGCGCCCGAAGACGTCGGTCGTCCCCTTCGGCTTCTCGCGCCAGCAGCGCGGCACCAGGTGTCCCAGGCCCGCCCGGTCGAGGTTCCGCTGCATCGCGAACCGGTCGCCGCCGTCGCGCGGCACCGCCTTGTAGCGCCGCACGCTCTCGGGCCGGGGATTCCGCGGCCGATGCCAGCGCCGCCCGTCGGGTCGCAGCGGCAGGCCGTCGACCGCCTCGCGGAAGGACACCCAGTCGCCTTCCGGGTGGGTCGGCTCCGGCCACGGGACGGTGCCACCGCGGGTGCCGATGACGATCGCCCGTCGCCGCCGCTGGGGCACGCCGAAGTCGGCGGCGTTAAGGACCTCCGCCTCGACCTCGAAGCCGAGCCCGCGCGCCCGGCGCTCGAACTCGACGAACTCGGCGCTCCGCAGCAGCTCCGGGACGTTCTCCATCACGAAGGCGCGTGGCTCGATCGCCTCCAGCGCGCGCAGGTACTCGCGCCACAGGCCGCGCCGCTCGAAGCCGACCGCCGCGCGGTTGAGCGGCGAGAACCCCTGGCACGGAGGCCCGCCGATCACCACGTCGGCGGCCGGGAACGACGCCACGTCCTCGATCGGCCCGCACGCCACATGGTCGCCGAAGTTCGCCGCGTAGGTCTCCGCCGCGTCGCGGTCGAACTCCACCGCGAAGATGGAGCGGAAAGCCCCTGAGTCCTCGAAGCCGCGGGTCATTCCGCCGCAGCCGGAGAAGAGATCGATGAGCGTCAGCACTCCGGAGACGATATGGGGACGGCCGGCGGTCAGCTGTCGTTGCTGCTCACGGCGCCGGGCTCGGTCAGGCGGCGGCTTTGATCTCCCGCGTCCGCTCCGCTTCGGCCACGAACAGGTCGTGGAGGTCGGAGATCGCGTTGTGGGCGGGGGAGGAGCGGCGGCGTTGGAGGACGAGGAGGACGCCGGTGCCGTTCTCCTCGAGGGGTCGGTGCGTGATCTCACCGGAGCGCTCGAGCGGGTCGCCGATGACGGAGTAGTCGGGGAGGACGGCGACGCCGAGGCCGGCGGCGACCATCAGCTTGCCCATCTCGGCGCCGTCGGCGGAGTAGGACGCGGTCGGCTCGCTGCCGTCGAGGAGGCGGGTGACGTAGCGGTGCATGACGTAGCCCGGGCGCATCGCGATCAGGGGGCGCTCCCAGAGGTCGGCCGTGGGGACGGCGGTGCGGCTCGCCAGCTCGTCGTCGGGGCGGAGGCAGACGACCGGATGGCCGCGGAGGAGCTCGGTCGACTCGAACTCGGGCGGCATGTCGTCGCCTTCCAGGTAGTTGACGAGGCCGAGGTCCATCGAGCCCTCCAGGAGCGCCCGGTGGATGGCCGTCTGCTGGGCGGTGAGGATCTCCACCTGGGTCGAGGAGTGGGTGTCGCGGAAGGCGTGGATCGTCGGGGCGAGCAGCGGGACCGTGGCCGCGGTGACGGTGCCGACGCGCACGGTGCGAGAGAGCGCGCGGCTCTCGTCGGCGGCGCGCTTGAGGTCGTCGGCGGCCTCGATCACGGCCAGCATGTGGGGGAGGAGCTCGCGGCCGTGCTCGCCCACGGTCGCGCCCGAGCGTCGCCGGTCGAGGATCTCCACCCCGAGCTCCCGCTCCAGCCGCCGCACGTTCTCGCTCAGCGCGGGCTGGGAGATGTGCAGGGCCTCGGCCGCCCGACGGAAGGAGCCGAAGCGGGCGACGGCGGTGGCGTATTCGAGTT
>JAFDWG010000207.1 GCA_018268605.1 Actinomycetota bacterium
GAGGTCACAGCCTGCCAGGACCTCCATGAGACGCCCAGGGCACCGAATCTAGGACGGCCGCAACGGCCGGAAACCCCCTCAGACCGCCCAGACTGATAGAAATCCACCCGTGGATCGCGAGACCGCACGCAGGAACATGACCGCCGGCATGATCGCCGGGGCCTTTGCCGCGACGGTGTTCGCTCTCTGCTTCATCGTCGCCCTCCTCTACATCGCCCACGGATGAGCCAGCCGACGCGCATCCAGGGACCGACCGAGACGATCCAGACGCCGCGCGCGTCGTGGGGTCCGGCGCTCTTCGCGGTCGGGGCGACGGGTGCGGTGGCCGGGATCTACGCCAACGGCTTCGCCTTCTCCGCCTTCGTCTGGTCCTACATCGGCATCATCATCATGCTCTTCGCCTTCCGGGCGATCGTGCGGAGCTCGGTCCGCAGCTACTACAGCCTGCCCCGCCGACAGGAGGCGCGTCCCGCCACCCTGCCGGTCGAGCAGATCTACCTTGAGTCTCGGCCTTCGTCCGGCCGCCCGCAGGGCTGAACCGGCCTCGCAGGCCAGCTGGGACGCTAATCGCCACTCGCGCCGCTCGGCAGCGGCATTTCCGAGGTCGCCCCGGCCGACGTCCAGACCTTGACGATGTCGCGCATCGAGAGGATGCCGACGACGTCGCCCTCCTCGAAGACGACCAGATGCCGGACGCTGCGGCGCGCCATCTCGGCGGCGGCGTGCTCGAGGCTCCAGTCGGGCGCGGCGGTCAGCACCGACTCGGTCATGTGACCGCCGACCGTCTCGACGTCCGGATCCTCACCCGCCCCGATCGAGAGCAGCAGGTCACGCTCGGTGACGATGCCCGGCGTCGGCGCCTCGTCGTCGATCACCAGGGCGGCGCCGACGTTGCGGTCGACCATGGCCTTCGCGGCCTGTCTCAGGGTGTGCGACGGACCCACCGTCACCGATACATCCGACATGCCATCCCTCACCTGCATCGCGGCCTCCTTCGCGGACGAGATTCGCGTTCGTGCGTTTCGATGCAAATGTACCCTGCCTTCGCGCGCCGGCAAACGTCGTCGCGGGTGCCTCGACATATAGACTCCCGCTCGCTTCCGACGTATGCAGAACCTTCCTAAGCCCATTCGCCTGCTCGCCCCCCTCGTCGCCATGCTCGCGGCCGTCGTCGCGATCTCCGGTTGCGGGACCACGAACCCCGACATCGCGCGGGGCCGCGTCCTCTTCACGAAGAACTGCGGCACCTGCCACGTGATGGCGCAGGCCGGCACCTCGGGCGTCACCGGGCCGAACCTGGACGACGCGTTCGCCGCGGCCCGCGAAGCCGGTGGCTTCGACGACGCCACGGTGGAAGGCATCGTCGAGGCGCAGGTCGAGAACCCGCGCCCCAGCAATGGCAACCCGATGGCGAGCATGCCACCCCACATCGTCGAAGGCACCGACCTCGAGGACGTCGTCGCCTACGTCGGCAAGTACGCCGGCGTCCCCGGCGCCGCGCCGCCGGAAGTCGAAGGCGGCCCCGGCGCCCAGGTCTTCGCCAACAACGGCTGCGGCGGCTGCCACACGCTGGCCGCCGCCAACTCGGGCGGCACCACCGGCCCGGACCTGGACGAAGTCCTGCCCGGCCAGTCGGAAGCCGAAATCGAAGAATCGATCGTCAACCCGAACGCGAAAATCGCGAAAGGCTACCCGCCCAACGTGATGCCGGAGAACTTCGAACAGACCATCCAGCCAGAAGAAATCAAAGAGCTGGTGGAATATCTGAGCGAATCCGCCGGGAAAAAATCCGGCGGCTGATAGCCCAGAGCGGCCCGGTGGCCGCAGCGGTAATCATCTGAATATGCTCGCGAGCCTTCGAAACCGCTTCGAGATCTCCCCGCAGCGCTACGCGCAGGTCACCGCCGTCGCGCTTTTCGGCCTCGCGCTGATCGTTTTCAGCGGCGCCGCGGTGCGGTTGACCGAGTCGGGCCTCGGCTGTCCCGATTGGCCCCAGTGCTACGGCGCGGGAACGCACCCGGAACTCGAATCCCACGCGGTGATCGAGATGAGCAACCGGATCATCACCGGGCTCCTCGGCGTCGTGGTGATCGCGGCCTGCCTCCTCGCCTTCTTCCGCCGCCCCTACCGCAAGCACCTGGCCTGGATCGGCGCCCTCCTCCCCCTTGGCGTCGTCGCCCAGGCGATCCTCGGCGCCTTGGTCGTCAAGTACGACCTGCGCCCGGAACTCGTGATGTGCCACTTCATCCTCTCGATGATGCTGCTGGATGCCGGGTTCGCGCTCTTCTGGTGCTCCCGGTACGAGCCCTGGGACAGGCGCCGCTCCTGGGACCGCAAGGGCGTCTGGGCGGTGCGCGGGCTGGTGCCGCTCGGTCAGCTGACCATCCTCGCCGGCACGATCGCCACCGGCTCGGGACCGCACGCGGGCGAGTTCGAAGGTCAATTCGTCAAGCGCTTCACCTTCGAGGGCCACGACACGCTCGAATGGGTCGTCCAACGGCATGCCGTGCTGGCGGCGATCTACGGTTTCGCCGCGATCGGCGTCTGGTTCTACCTGCGGCGTCCCGGCGGCGACCGGCGGGCGGTCAAACCGCTGACGGTGGTGCTGCTCCTACTGTTGCTCCAAGGCGTTGTCGGCTACGTCCAGTGGGAGCTCGAACTGCCCAGTGAGATCGTCTGGGTCCACGTCGCGCTCGCCACCTTGAACTGGCTGGCGATGCTGTGGACGATCGCCGCGGCGGGACGGCTCGAGCCCCGCACCGGCACTCCCGCCGGGCGCGATCGGGGCCAGGCGCCGTCGAACGAGTCGGCCTCGGAGCCGACCGGCGCGGGCGCGGGCGCCGCCTGAGAGCCCGGAGAGCCGGCGATACTCCCCTTCTGGCTTTCGATCGGCTTCCTCAGCGCCGTCCAGGGCCTCCTCGTCGGCCTTCCCCGGCCTCCACTGGCGATCCCCGTCCTCGGCCGCCTAGGAGGCCGCTGGTGGGCTCTGGTGCTGCCGCTCTCCATCGTCGTCGTGATCGGAGCGATCGCCGTCGACTCCGCCTCCGCCGATTTCCTCACCTGGCTGGCGCTGATCGCGGTCCCGCCCCTCGCCGCGGTCGCCCTCGGCTGGATCTCCCACGGGGCGCGGCCGTGGTTCGCCCTCGCCGCCATCCCCCTCTTCGCGGTGGCCTGGGCGGCCAAGGGCGAACTGGGCGGGCAGAGCTGCGCCCTCGCCCTCTCCGCCCTCGCCTGCGTGACCCTCGGCTGGCTCCTCGTCTGTGTCGTCCCCACCCGCTGGGTGAAGCTCGGCATCTACGCGATGGCGGCGGTCGACGCCTACCTCGTCTTCACCGAACTCCTTCAGGAACCGAACTCCGTCCTCAACGCAGCCGCCCCGGCCGCCGACCTGCCAAAGCTGCAGCTGGTCAACTGGGGCTCGGCGCTGATGGGCTTCGGCGACCTCTTCATCGCCGCCGTCCTTGGCGCCCTCCTCGCCCGTGACCCCCGTCTCCAGCTCCGTGGCGCCGTCCTCGCAGGCCTCCTCTGCTGCGCCTGGGACCTCCTCTTCGTCGTCATCGACACCACCCC
>JAFDWG010000208.1 GCA_018268605.1 Actinomycetota bacterium
GAGTTCCTGGCGACGATCCGGGGTCTGCTCGAAGAGCCGCTGTCGCTGGCGCTCTGACCGTCCGCCTCAGCAGGTTTTTTCGGTGCCGGTCATCGCGTTCCAGGCGCCGCCGAGGGAGAAGTCGGCGTCCACGCTGAAGGTGCCGGGGCGGGTGACGCGGGCGATCGTCCACTTGCCGTCACCGAGCAGACAGCCGGTGCCGCGGCTGATCGACCAGTATGGGGTGAAGTTGACGCGGACGAGGAAATCGCCGGGGCGGGTGACGTCGAGGGCGAACCCCTGGCGGCCGACGGCGACGGTGCTCGCGCGGCCGTTGCCGAGCGGTGCCACGAGCGGCTTCGGGTCCGCCACCTCGTAGATGCGCCAGTGGTTGTCGCGGAAGCGTTCGTGGAGGTAGGGCGGGTCCCGGAGGATCAGGCGGCGCTCGGCGGCGGAGGAGTAGTCGAGCGGGGCGATCGGGAGGGCGACGTAGCGGATCGCGTTGTTGCGGAGCCAGCGCCCGTAGCTCTTCTCGGTGAGGGCGCCTTCGGCGTAGAAGAGGTCGTCGCGGGCGGTGTCGAGCTGGCGTAGCCAGCCGCGGGCGAGCTCGAACTTCGGCGCCAGATAGGCCGACTCCCAGTGGTTGGCGGTCGGCGGGACCTCGATCCGGGTGCCGCGTCCGCCGTGCTCCAGCAGCCAGTGGGAGGCGGGCGTGAAGAAGGATTCTTTCGTCGACGGATCGCCGACCGAGCGGGCGATCTGGGCGACGCTCGCGGTGAACTGCCAGTAGAGGCTGCCGACGAAGGTGAGGGCGAGGACGACGGTGTAGAGCCAGGCCGGGACGCGCCGGTGCGGGAGGAGGTCGGGGCCCGTGGCGGGGGCGCTAAACGCGCCTCGACGGGCGATCGGCAGGGGCCGCTGCGAGAGGAGGACCGCGGCGAGGACGGGGCCGCCGAACAGCGCCCCGAGGCGCACCGCGTTGCCGCCGAGCGCGTTCGGCGTGAGGAAGACCGCGGTCGAGGCGAGCGCGTAGCCGAGCACGACGCGGCGCAGGCGGGCCTCGCCGTCGGCGCGCCAGGTGAGGAAGAGGGCGCCCGCGCACCAGATCGGGATCGAGATGAAGGACGAGGTGACGAAGGGGAAGCGGCCGGGTTCGGGGAAGGCGAGGTTCGGAGCGATGGTGAGGATCAGCGCGGCCGCGCAGGCGCCGATCGCGGCCCGGCTGAGGCGCTCCCCCCGTTCCCAGACGCCCGCCGCGATGACGCCGGCGAGGAAAGCGCCCGCGACCGGGCTCGCCAGCGGGCAGGCGGCCGCCGCGGCGATCGCGAGTGACGTCCTCCCCGTCTGCAGCGCGCGCAGGGCGGCAAGGCCGAACGCGACGCC
Source organism: Actinomycetota bacterium (assembly GCA_018268605.1). Classification (GTDB taxonomy): domain Bacteria; phylum Actinomycetota; class Thermoleophilia; order Solirubrobacterales; family 70-9; genus VAYN01. Next base: position 1,363 of record JAFDWG010000208.1, read on the forward strand.
GAAGGCGAAGGTCAGCTGGCCGTCGGCCAGCAGGGTGACGACGCCCGCCGCGAACCAGAGCGTCGCCCAGCGCGCCTCGCTTCCCCATCGGTCCCGGACCAGGCGGTCGAAGAGATAGGAGGAGGTGACGACCGCCAGCATCCCGACGAGCTGCGGGCCGAGCAGCGCCGCCGCGGGAGGGAAGAGGACGCTGTAGTTGAGCGTGTAGTGGCCCGCGTACCAGGAGCTGTTCCAGATCGCGAGGCCGGAGTGGTCGAAGAGCTCGGTGTGGAAGACCTGTGCCGCGAGGTCGCCGACCTGGGGGTTCCAGATCAGCATCAGGGCCGCCAGGACGGCACTGAGCGCAACCGCGGGCAGCCATTCGGGGCGATACGCCTTCGACTGGACCATTCGGTACCAAAGGATATGCAGACGACTTGAGACAATTGTGAGAGTGAGCACCGAATTGCTCCTCATCGACTGCGGCACGATCCGCTACCGCGAGGCCTGGGACCTCCAGCTGGCGCTGGCCGAGCGGCGCGCCGTCGGGTCGATCCCGGACGCCCTGCTGCTGCTCGAGCACCCGCCGGTCTACACGCGCGGGCGGCGCACCACGGCGGCGGAACTGCCGATGGGGGACGAGTGGTACGAGACGCAGGGGATCGAAGTGCTGGACACCGACCGCGGCGGGCTCGTCACCTACCACGGGCCCGGGCAGCTGGTCGCCTACCCGATCCTCGACCTGACGCCGATGGGCGGCGACGTGCACGAGTACGTGCGGGGACTGGAGCGGGCGATGATCGGGGCGCTGGCCACGCACGGCGTGGGCGCGCAGACGATCGAGGGGCTGACCGGGGTGTGGACGGACGGGCCGCCTCCGGCGCCGGGGCTGGCGGGCGCGGCGGAGAAGATCGGCTCGATCGGCGTCCACGTCAGCAAGGGCATCACCACGCACGGGCTGGCGGTGAACGTGGACAACGACCTGCAGCCGTTCGAGTGGGTGATCCCGTGCGGGATCCAGGGCGTGGCGATGACCTCGATCGCGAAGGAGGGCGGGCGCGAGGCGAACGTCCCGGCGTTCGCGGCGACGGTCGGGCGGCATCTCGGCGAGGTCTTCGGGCGGGACGCGCGGCCGGCGAGCCTGGCCGAAGCGCTAGAGGGGGAGCCGGCCGGTGCCGGCTCGGGACTCGCTCCCGGTAGGCTCGGGGGAGAACGATGAGCGAGACGACCGAGCGAATCCACGTCACCCGCTCCCGGGCCAAGCCCGGCGGCACGGCGCAGGTCGAGGGCGCGGTCCCGTTCAAGCGGGCGCGCAAGCCGCCGTGGCTGAAAGTCCCTGCGCCGGGCGGCCCGAACTACCGGCGCCTGAAGGAAACGATCACCGGCGACAACCTCCACACCGTCTGCGAGGAGGCGAACTGCCCGAACGTCGGCGAGTGCTGGGAGCGCGGCACGGCGACGTTCATGATCCTCGGCGATGTCTGCACCAGACGGTGCGGGTTCTGCAACGTGCAGACCGGCAAACCGAGCTGGAACGACCCGCTGGAGCCGCTGCGCGTCGCCAATCAGGTGAAAGCCATGGGCCTTCGTCACGCGGTGGTCACGTCTGTGGATCGCGACGACCTTCCCGACTACGGCGCGAGCGCCTTCGTCGGCGTCGTCCGCTCGATCCGGATGATGGCGCCGGACTGCAAGGTGGAGATCCTCACCCCGGACTTCCGCGGCCAGGAGATGCCGCTCGCGCGGGTCATAGCCGAGAAGCCCGACGTCTTCAACCACAACGTGGAGACGGTGCCGCGCCTCTACCCGATCGCCCGCCGCGGCTCCCAGTTCGCCCGCTCCGCTCGTGTGCTGAAGACGGCGAAGGAGATGGGCGGCGACGACGTCGTCACCAAGTCGGGGCTGATGGTCGGGCTCGGCGAGTCCTTCGAGGAGATGGTCGAGACCTTCGGCCTGCTGCGCGAGCACCGGGTCCAGGTCCTTACCGTCGGCCAGTACCTGCGGCCGACCGAGAACCACCTGCCGGTGGTGCGCTATTGGCACCCGGAGGAGTTCGAGGCGCTGGAGAAAGCCGCCTACGACCTCGGCTTCGAGTCCGTCGCGGCGGGCCCGCTGGTGCGGTCGAGCTACCACGCCGACCAGAACCTGCCCGAGGGCAAGCGGGCCGAGAGCCTGCTCGCCTGACGGAGCGCCGGTGGCCGCCGA
>JAFDWG010000209.1 GCA_018268605.1 Actinomycetota bacterium
GCCCCTCGGACGTCGTCGCTTCATATAGTCGAGCCCATGAGTAGAACCACCGACAACGACGCGCGCCGAACCGAGCTCCTCGCCGCCGCCGGCAGGGCGATCGCCCGCCTCGGCTTCGATCACGTGCGGCTGCGCGACGTGGCCACCGAGGCCGGCGTCTCCATCGGTCTCCTCCAGCACTACTTCGAGACGCGCGAGCAGCTCGGCCAGGAGGCCTTCGCCTTCGTCTGCCGCGAGCGGGCGGACCGGATCACCGCGGCAAGCGCCCACGCCCAGTCCGGTTGGGAGCGGATCGAGACCTACCTGCGCGTGGCTCTCGACTGGACCGACCTCTCGGACCGATCGGGCACCTGGCTAGACCTCGCCGCGGCGGCCTCCCGCGACCCCAATCTCAAGCACCAGACCTCACTCAGCTTCGAGATCTGGCGCTCGCCGCTGATCACCGCAATCGACGAAGGCACCGCCAACGGCGAGCTGAAGCCGATCGTCTCCACCGAGGCCGCCGCCGACGCGATCCTCGCCTTGATCGACGGAACCGAGGTCCGCGTCGTCGCCGACGACCGCGACGACGCCGCCACGCTCGAGCGCACCCTCGATACGACGCTCATCATCACCCGCCACCTGCTCGGACCGACCGGCTGAGATCAGTGGGGTTACGACCTGGAGGTCATCCACCGGATCCGCGAGGGTCGACGGTTCACCCGGGAGCCGAGGATCTCCACCGACGGCAGATCAATCCCGCAATCGCCGATGCGCTCCGGCCTTCAGCCGCGCGTGAGCAGGAACTCGCTGAGGCGCGTCTCGAATCCGTCCCCGGCGGGCGCGCAGGAGTAGGGACCGACCGAAACCGGACCCGGAAGGGAAAGCTGCCGGATCATCTGCCAGCTACCGCCGTCGTCCTTGACCGCTACGTCCACCGTGTCCTGCCGGCGCCGCATGCGAAGGCCGACGGGCAGCGATCCTGGCGCCATCGACCAGTCGGAGCTGCCCTGGGTGTGGACGGCCCCGACCAGCAGCCCGCCCTCCCACTCGGCTCCTGCCTTCAGCCAGCGCTCCTCGTCGGCAAGGGCGAAAAGCCCGGCCTGGTCGTACTGCTGTCTCAGATCTGCCTCGATTTGCCCTTCGATCGTGAAGTCGCCCTCCACCTCGGCGACGAACGCCTGGCCGTTGTGCCGGACCACACCACTTTCGGTCAGCCTCCAGAAATCTGAGCCCGGCAGGCAATGCCAGGCCAAGGCATCGTCACCCACCACCTGCCAGTCCTTCGGCTCGTTGGTCCAAGACCACTCCTTGGACGTGAGCCCGACCTTGGTACCGACTTGAAACTCGGTCATCTTCTCTTCCCTTCCTTCACCTCAAGGTGTCCTCGGCGCGTAGGCAGGGCCAGGCGCCCGCGACGCCGAAGGCCTCGGCGTATCGGGCTCCACACTGGAACCCGAGGAAACGTCCCATGATCTCGCCGTAGTCGACGAGGTCCGAGCCTTCCAAGTCGCCCGGTGGAGGAGCGATGACGAGGTCGGCGTCGCCCGCGGCGGCCCCGAGGCGAGCGCGTCGAGGATCTGCCCCCGCCCGCAGGACCGACGGCACCACCTGCCCTTCGCCCCACGCGGACCCACTTTCGCCGCTTTCGGCATGACACCTGCCATGGGCGGACCTTAGAGCGCCGTGTTCGAGCCCGGCCCGCGCTCGCGGACTCCCGCGCCTCGCGAGCGCCCTGATCCTGCCGCAGACCGGTCATCAGTCGCTGTCGTCAGCCATCACCTTGAGGCCGAAGCTGCAACCCCCAGGGACTCTCGCAGTTGGCCTCACGAAGAGACGCGGCCGGGGTCAGCTACCGCACTCGACGACGAGGCGCGAGCTGGCCGTACTCCCGCGGGAGAATGCTCGGATGTTTGCTGGGCCCGTGTTGACCTCGGTGCGGCGAAGGCGCAAACCGACTCCCTGTGCGCGACTCGGTTCTGCAGTCATGCGGCTTTCAACCGCCCGCCAGCAAACTTAGTACGCGCTTGGTGCGCACCCACTGCTCCGATGATGGTCCTGAACGACGAAAGCCCCGCAGTCCGAGGCTTTCGTCCTATAGCGGGGGCAGGATTCGAACCTGCGACCTTCGGGTTATGAGCCCGACGAGCTACCTGGCTGCTCCACCCCGCGGCGGACACAAGATCTTAGCAACGTGGCGTTGACTTCTCGACCTCGGGTCGGGGGTGGGTTGGTGGAGGAAGCTGGGGTCGGTGGCTGAATAGGGTGCTCGGATGGCGACGGACGTGCAACGGGTCGGGGTGATCGACGTGGGGTCCAACTCGACTCGGTTGCTGGTCGCCGACGTCGAGGATGGGCGGGTGACGCCGGTGGAGCGGCGGAGCACGGTCACGCGGCTCGGGCGGGGTGTGGACCTGAGCGGGCAGCTGGCCGCGGAGGCGATCAAGGCGACGTGTGCGGCCATCGATCCTTACGTCGCGACGCTGCAGGAGATGGGAGCGGAGAAGGTGGACGCGATCGCGACCAGCGCGGTCCGCGATGCGACGAATGGGAGTGCGTTCGTGGCGGAGTTGCGCGAGCGGTTCGCGCTGTCGGCACGGGTGCTGGACGGCGACGAAGAGGCGCGCATGACTTATGTGGGGGCGACCTCGGAGCACGTGCCCGAGGTGCCGACGCTGGTGATCGACATCGGCGGCGGATCGACCGAGCTGATCGTCGGCGTGGGGCGTGGGGCGGAGTGGCACGTGTCGCTGCAGGCCGGCGTCGGCCGCCACACCGAGCGGCACCTGGTCCACGACCCTCCCACTCCGGTCGAGCTGGAAGCGCTCGCCGCCGACCTGCGGGGACTGATCGACGCGGCGCGATCGCAGGCACCCGCGGCAGAAGCGGGTATCGCGGTCGCGGGGACGCCGACCTCATTGGCGGCGATCGAGATGGAACTCGTACCGTATGACCCACAGAAGATTCACGGGCACGTGCTGGAGCTGCCGTCGATCCAGCGGATGCTCTCCCGCCTCGCCGGGACTCCGCTCGCGCGTCGCAGGGAGATCCCGGGACTGCATGCCGACCGTGCCCCGACGATCGTCGCCGGCGTGGTCACCCTGGTCGAGGCGATGCGCGCCTTCGACCTCGAGCGCATCACCGTGTCCGAGCACGACATTTTGTACGGTGCGGCGATTGCGCTATCGGAATCGACTTAAGTACAATGCTGATGTAGTCGACCGGGTTCAACTACCGGTTGGATATCGGCTGACTGATGAATAGGACAAACGGGTGGTCGGTTGACAACGACCCCCACAAATGGGCTACTCGAAGCCCCTAAATTCGGTAGTCCACGCACTCAACAGTGGACAAACCACGCCTGCCCTGGCAATACTTCCTTCACCGGGGACGAGGAGGGGTCAGTCCTTCCTTGCCCTTGGCATAGGGCTTAGGCGATTGCCGCATCATGGCGCCTCCCGCCGTCTGAGCCCACCAATAAGGGTCCCTGAAGACGTACCCCTGCCCGTCCTGAGGGATCCGCGTG